>CAZOFC010000150.1:0-4892 GCA_964578965.1 uncultured Azospirillum sp. | reverse complement strand
GGCGGCTGCAACACCTGCAACGGCCACCACTGCGGCTGAGCCTGCAGCCGAGGCAGCACCTGCCGTAAAACCGCTGACGGAAGATGAGAAAAAAGCCGCCATCAGCGCTGCGGATGATGTCACGAAGTTCGATGCAAGTGCTGTGGTCGGTGCCGCCAATCCATGGCAGACCTATTACCAAGAGCCACAATCCCCCGTGATGAAGGCCCTTCAGCCCCTGCATGATGGCATGTTTATTACCATCACCCTCATCACGCTGTTCGTGCTCAGCTTACTCGTATTCATCGTGCTGCGCTTCAACAAGCGCGCGAACCCTAAGCCACAAACCTTCACGCACAACAAGACCGTTGAAGTGATCTGGACGGTGATTCCGATCCTCATTCTCGTGGGCATCGCGATTCCGTCGCTTCGCATCCACTACCAATATTATAACAACGAGACCATCATCCAGAATCCGGATCTGACCATCAAGGTCGTTGGCCACCAATGGTATTGGAGCTACGAATATCCCGAGCAGAACATCGCGTTCGATTCGAATATCACCCCCGAGAAAGACCTGCCCGAGGGTGCGCCGCGCCTGCTTGAGGTGGATAATCCTATCGTCGTACCGGTGGGCAAAGTGGTGCGCGTCCAGCTCACCGCAGCGGATGTCATGCACGCCTTCGCCCTGCCCGCGTTTGGTATCAAAAAAGGCGCGATCCCTGGCCGTTTGAACGAGACCTGGTTCACGGCAGAAAAAGAAGGCATCTATTACGGCCAGTGCTCCATTTTGTGTGGTAAACTGCACGGCTTCATGCCCATCAAAGTCGTCGTCGTCAGCCAAGAGAAGTTCGACCAATGGGTCGCTGGCGCGAAGTTGAAATTCGCAGCAAATGATTCATTCAAATTTGCTGAGCTAGAAGTTAAATAACGCCGTCATTGCGAGGAGCGCAGCGACGTGGCAATCCATCTTCCTTATTATGGCCAAGGTGGATTGCTTCGCTAAACGCTCGCAATGACAAAAAGTAGAAGTTCTATTGATAGGATAAACTATGAGTTACGCATCCCACGCTGCCACCCATGACCACCACGACCACGGCACCCCAAAAGGCTGGCGCCGTTGGCTCTACTCCACCAACCACAAGGATATCGGTATCCTTTACCTGATTTATGCCATCGTTGCAGGTTTGCTCGGTGCGGCCGCCTCGGTCGTGATGCGTATGGAACTGCAAGCCCCCGGCGACCAAATCTTTGGTGGCAACTACCAGCTTTATAACGTGTTTCTCACTGCCCATGCCTTCCTCATGGTGTTCTTCCTCATCATGCCGGCATTGATTGGTGGCTTTGGTAACTATTTCGTACCACTGATGATTGGCGCGCCGGACATGGCCTTCCCACGCATGAACAATATCTCGTTCTGGTTGCTCATTCCCTCGATCGGCCTGCTGGTGGCCTCCTCACTCGTAGGCTCCGGTGAAGCGCGCGGGGTTGGCCTCGGTTGGACGGTGCAGACGCCGCTATCGGTGAATGACGGCTTACACAAAGGCATGGCGGTGGATTTGGCGATCTTCTCGCTGCACCTTGCTGGTATCTCCTCGATTCTCGGTGCCATCAACTTCATCGTGACCATTTTCAACATGCGCGCACCGGGCATGAGCCTGTTCAAGATGCCGCTGTTCCCTTGGGCGATTCTCATCACCGCGTTCTTGCTGCTGCTCTCGCTGCCCGTGCTTGGCGGTGCCATCACCATGCTGCTTGCGGATCGTAACCTTGGCACCAACTTCTTCAACCCCGCCGGTGGCGGTGACCCGCTATTGTTCGACCATCTGTTCTGGTTCTTCGGTCACCCTGAGGTGTACGTCCTCATCCTGCCAGCATTCGGTATCATCTCGGAAGTGGTGGCAACCTTCTCGCGCAAAGCCATCTTCGGTTACCTTGGCATGGTCGCGGCGATGAGCTGCATCGGCGTGCTCGGCTTTGTGGTCTGGGCGCACCATATGTTCATCGTTGGCCTGTCGCCCGATACTGAGGCCTATTTCATGATTGCCACCATGGTGATTGCGGTGCCTACCGGCATTAAAATCTTCTCGTGGATTGCGACCATGTGGGGCGGTTCGCTCACCTTCGAAACCCCGATGATCTTTGCACTTGGCTTCATCTTCCTGTTTACCCTGGGTGGTGTTACCGGCGTGATGCTGGCCAACTCCGCGCTCGATATCACCTTCAACAACACCTATTACGTCGTCGCCCACTTCCATTACGCGATGAGCCTGGGTGCCTTGTTTGGCGTGTTCACCGCCTTCTACTACTGGATCCCGAAAATGTCGGGCTACATGTATAGCGAGTGGATGGCGAAACTGCATTTCTGGATGTTCTTCATCGGCACCAACCTCACCTTCTTCCCGCAGCACTTCTTGGGCATGGCTGGCATGCCGCGCCGTATCCCCGACTATCCGGATGCCTATGCGGGCTGGAACTACTGGTCCTCGATCGGCTCGTATATCGGCATGGCCGCGTCCATCTGGTTCCTCATTGTGGTGGCGGAAATGTTCGTGCGTAAGCGCAAAGCAGCCATGAACCCATGGGGTGAAGGGGCGACCACGCTTGAGTGGACGCTCAGCTCGCCACCGCCATTCCACACGTTTGAAAGCCAGCCCGATTACAGCAAGGTAGCAAGCGCCTACCCAAGCCACCATTAGTCATCGCGTCATTGCGAGGCCTTTAGGCCGTCGCAATCCAGCGCGCCGAGTCTTCGGCATAGGATAATTAAGACTGGATTGCCACGTCGCTTACGCTCCTCGCAATGACGGAGTAAAGAAAAATCATGATCGAAAACTCCACCACACTCGCGACTGACGACTGGCGACTGGCGACTGAATCCAGCTTGCGTGACTACGCAGTGCTGCTCAAGCCCGGCGTCATGCTGCTCGTGGTCTTCACCGGTGCGGTCGGTTTATGGATGGCACCCGTGCAGCTGCACTGGTTCTACCAACTGATTACCATCCTGTGCATTGCGCTGGGTTCTGGCGCCGGCGCCGCCCTCAACATGTGGTACGACGCGGATATCGACACGATCATGCCGCGTACGCAAAAACGCCCCATCCCCGGTGGGCGTATCGCGGCCGAGGATGCACTGGCCTTAGGCATCATGCTCTCTATTGCTTCGGTTGGGCTGCTAGGCCTTGCCGTAAGCTACATCGCCGCCGCATGGCTTGCCTTTGCCATTTTCTTTTACGCCGTCATCTACACCATGTGCTTGAAGCGCCATACCCCGCACAACATTGTCATCGGCGGCTTGGCCGGTGCTTTCCCGCCGCTGATTGGTTGGGTGGCCGCTAGCCCCGAACCCGCCCTCATGCCATGGCTGATGGTGGCGATTGTCTTCTTCTGGACGCCACCACATTTCTGGGCACTGGCGCTTTATCGCCACAGTGACTACGCACTCGCGAAGGTGCCCATGCTGCCCGTCACGGCCGGAATCCCTGCGACTAAGCGGCAAATCGTTATCTATACCGTTCTTCTGATTGCCATCTCCATCAGCCCGGTTTTGGTCGGTGCAAGCGCCGTGTATGGTGTGGGCGCCGCATTGCTTGGGGCAAACTTTTTGCGTCATGCACTTCGCGTGCTACGCTCCACTCAGCCTCGCGATGCGATGCGCATGTTCGGCTTTTCCATCCTCTATCTCTTTGCCTTGTTTGGCCTGCTTGCCGTTGACGATCTCACTCAAGGCTTTTCACTCGGCCGCGTTTAAGTTATGCTGCATGCATCATTGATGCCCACCCGATGTGAAGGAGCACCCCATGGCTAAACCGATTCCCAATGCTGAAAAAATTCTCGAAGCGGCTGCCGCCACCGGCAATACCGTGATCAGCAACGAAAACGTGGTCTATCTGATGGGCTTGAGCTTTGTCATCGGCAGCCTGTTCACCATCTTCATTTTGCTGCTGCTGGATTTCATGCGCCGCGACCAGATCAAGAAATAGCATGCCCTTAAGCGATACCCACCGCCGCAAGCGCGCCAAAAACTATTTCGCGCTCGCCGTTCTATTGCTCTTCGTGGCCGGGCTGTTCTATCTGACAACGCTCAAGGTCTCGGGCGTCTAACAAAGATATCACTTTCGTGTTTCGAGCGCTTGCCCTAGTTAGCGTGCATGGAATCCAACCGCAGCACTGCGCTTCAACTCGCCGCTATTGCCCTGGGCATGCTCATGCTGGCCTATGCCTCGGTGCCGCTCTACCGCTTGTTCTGTCAGGTCACTGGCTTTGGTGGGACTAGCCAGACAGCACGCGCGCCAAGCGCACGCGTGATTGACCGCAGCGTCACCGTCACCTTTGATGCCAACACCGACCCGGCACTGCCATGGAAGTTCGAGCCGGTCGAAAAATCGGTCACCGTAAAACTCGGCGAGAATCGACTCGTGGCATTTCGTGCCACCAACTTGGCCCGGCATGCCACCAAAGCCACCGCCACCTACAACGTCACCCCCTTCGCTGCCGGCCGGTTTTTCAACAAAATCCAGTGCTTTTGTTTCAAGGAACAGCGCCTCGCCCCGGGCCAATCGGTCTATATGCCTGTGTCATTTTTTATCGACCCCGAGATGATAAACGACCCCGAGGCACGGGATGTCACAAATATTACTTTATCTTACACGTTTTTTAGCTATGAATCGGCGAATAAATCGAAACTTTAGTCACCGGTCACGAGTCGCCAGTCACCAGCAATGGAAAGACCTTAGGCAAACCACCTTTTTTGACTAGCGACTGGAGACTAGCGACTGGAGACAAACAATGAGCAATCACGTCACCCATCCCTACCATCTAGTAAATCCAAGCCCATGGCCCATTCTCATGGCCTTTGCCATTTTGGCGTTCGTGCTCGGTGGCGCATTTGCGCTGCACCATGATCCCATCGG
>CAZOFC010000149.1:0-5033 GCA_964578965.1 uncultured Azospirillum sp. | reverse complement strand
GTTAGCGGAGTTTTTGCCAAAGGCTGACTGCCCCTATTAACGCTACCACCATCAGCAAGGTGGTGACCCCAATTAACAAGCGCCTTCTCGTCGTAACATTCATTGGCGTAGTGCCCCCTCATTTGGCCAAACACCCCATGTGTCTGGCACGTGTGCTGCACGGATTATGCAAGCCTTTTCACATACTTACAGAAGCGACTGCTTCTCAACTACATATGTAATAACGGCCTACATATCTAGAACAACGGCGGCGCGTGTAGCAGGGCGATGTGACAGTTTGATGACGATGCCGATAAAACCTTTCACCATGAATTGCGTCCGCTATTTTTTCTGGGAAAAAGTGACATTATTTGCTATGTTTTTGTGGATGAAACGAGCGCACCTATTGCCCACCCCTGCTAGATTGGGGCTGAAGCCTTTTCTCTTGTCATTGCGAGGAGCGCCAGCGACGTGGCAATCCAGACCTACGAAATTTTTGCGCCAAAGACTTGGCGCGCTGGATCGCCGCGGCCTTAGGCCTCGCGATGACGCCTTCTCCCTTGTCGAACTCTCCATCGTGCTGGTCATCCTTGGCCTGTTGGTTGGCGGGGTGCTTTCGGGGCAAAGCCTCATTCGCGCGGCGGAATTGCGGGCAGTAACGAGTGAGCATTCGCGCTATATGGCGGCGGTCCAAAGCTTTCGTGACAAGTATTTTGCCCTACCCGGCGATATGGCGAATGCTACGCAGTTTTGGGGTGCTGCACACGCCACCCCCGCCACCTGCCAGACAACCGCGAGCACAACGATTGCAACATGCGACGGCAATGGGGATGGTCAGGTGTTGGATGGTTCCTATGAAATATTCCGTTTCTGGCAACATCTCGCGAATGCAGGACTGATTGAAGGACAATATAATGGTGTTGCAGGGCCAGCCCACGCACTGAATCATGTCATTGGAACGAACGCGCCGCGCGCGCGCATGAGCAATGCGGGCTGGGGTTTCTCTTTTTTGGGAAATCACGCTGGGGATGCAGGAACATACGCTCTCGATTATGGACATTTATTTTGGTTTGGCTCACCAAGCATTCATCGTCCGCAATCGAATATCTTAAAACCCGAAGAAGCATGGAATGTGGATACCAAAGTAGATGATGGCCGACCCGCAATGGGCAAAGTGATTATGCGCAGCGAAACTGGTGGTTGGGGTACTGCTAGCAACTGCACGACGTCGACAAGTAACACGGATTATAACGGTAATTATAATCTCGCGTCCTCGACGGTTGGCTGCGCGCTGATGATTCGTCAGCAATAGAAACTCAGCTATTCGCGCATGCGCCACGCGCACCCTAAAATCTTTGCAATCACAAGCTGTTGTGGTATGTTGCAGCGCACGCATACTATTACATGCCATTAAAGGATTGTGGTTTAACGAATTCTTCAGCCTTCGCTGTTATTCTAGGGATACGAACCCATGGTGAAATCATCCAAAAAAACTGGTGCAAAATCACGCACCCCCACCCAAGGAAGAGACCCAATGATCACGTCGATGTTTGAGAATGCCGGCCTATACAGCATGAAAGAAATGCATAACGCCGGGATGGCCCCAACCCGCATGATGGCCAATGCCGCGAAAATGATGTTCAGCAACCCCATGAACCCCTTGGCTTACACCGGGGTGGGGCGCCAGATTGCGGCGGCCGGTGAGCTGGTGGAGCGCATCACGCAAAGCTATCCCAAGCCCGAGTTTGGCATCACCCATACGACCATCGACGGCAAGCATGTGGATGTGTGGGAGACAGTGGCGGTCGATAAACCCTTCTGTCGCTTGCTGCATTTCCGCCGTGGCACCAAGCGCATCAATAGCCAGAAATTGCTGCTCGTCGCGCCGATGTCTGGCCATTATGCAACGCTCTTACGCGGCACCGTCGAGGCACTGTTGCCGCACCATGATGTCTATATCACCGATTGGGGCAATGCCCGCGATGTGCCGCTCTATAAGGGCACGTTCGACCTCAATACCTACATCGATTATCTCATCGAATTCCTTGAGCATATTGGCCCTGAAGCACACACGATGGCGGTGTGTCAGCCCTCGGTGCCTCTGCTGGCGGCCGTGGCCTTGATGAATGAGAGCAAACATAAATGCACCCCCAAAACCATGACGCTGATGGGCGGGCCCGTCGATACGCGCAAGGCGCCGACCAAAGTGAACCAGTTTTCAAAAGAGCACCCGATCGAGTGGTTCGAAAGTAATGTCATCACCCGCGTGCCGCTGAACTACCCGGGCTTTGCCCGCCGCGTTTACCCCGGCTTTTTGCAGCTGGCCGGCTTCATGAGCATGAACTTCGAGCGCCATGCCGACGCGCACAAAAAACTGTTCAACGATATCACCATCGGTGATGGCGAAGCAGCACAGGCGCACCGTGACTTCTATGATGAATATCTCGCGGTGGCGGATTTGCCGGCCGAGTTCTACCTGCAGACGATTGAGGAAGTGTTCCATAAACACTCGCTGCCGGATGGGCAGTTTTACCATTACGAGCAGCGCGTACGCCCGGATGCAATCACGAAGACGGCGATTCTGGCCATCGAAGGCGAGCTCGACGATATTTCAGGCCTTGGTCAAACCCGCGCGGCACTGGAGATTGCGAAAAATTTGCCTGAGAGCAAAAAGAAGTATTTCATGGCGCCGCAAGTGGGGCATTATGGCATCTTCAATGGCCGTAAATGGCGCGAGCAGGTACGCCCAGTCATTACGGCGTGGATTGAGAAGCATAGTTAGGGTATAATCCTGCCCAGGTGATGTTAAAACGAGGAGTTCACGGTGAGCACGTATGTTACCCCCTCTCCCTAGATTAGGGTTCAAGACCTTCCCTTTGTCATTGCGAGGAGCGCCAGCGACGTGGCAATCCAGACCTACGAAATTCTTGCGCCAAAGACTTGGCACGCTGGATCGCCACGGCCTTCGGCCTCGCGATGACGGCTTCAGCCTTGTCGAGCTCTCCATCGTGCTGGTCATTCTGGGCCTGCTGGTGGGTGGTGTGCTCTCGGGCCAGAGCCTCATCCGCGCGGCGGAGCTTAGGGCCGTGAGCACGGAATATGCGCGATACACAACGGCGATTCAGAGCTTTCGTGATAAGTATTTCGCCCTGCCGGGGGATATGGCCAACGCCACCCAGTTCTGGGGTGCGGCACACCCTACACCTGCAACTTGC
This sequence comes from uncultured Azospirillum sp., assembly GCA_964578965.1. GTDB lineage: Bacteria > Pseudomonadota > Alphaproteobacteria > Rickettsiales > UBA3002 > QFOX01. The sequence goes on along the minus strand of CAZOFC010000149.1, from coordinate 1,839 downwards.
CGTACCACTCAGGGTGTTGGCGGCCAGACATGCGATGGGGATGGGGATGGGTTAATTCGGGGCTCTGTTGGTTCAGATGAGCATTTTCGTGCTTGGCAACAGATGGCTAATGCCCAGTTAATTGAGGGCTCGTATGTTGGTGTTCGCGTTGGTAGTGATTCATTGGGCTCGAACGCAACCAATATTCCGCGTTCCAAAATAGCTAATGGCTTATGGTTTCTTTATGACTATGCAGTGTCCAACGGTAATGGCTTGGTATTCAACGGACAGTATGGAAACGCATTTGAGTTAGGTGCCGCTAGTCCCACGCAGCACCCTTATTTTGCTTTAATGCGTCCTGAAGAAGTATGGAATATCGATACTAAGATTGACGACGGGCGTCCAGGTTCGGGGAATCTATGGGTGCGTGGTGTGCCAGGAATAGAATTTTGCACAGATACAAGTAATCTTGATGCAGGTGCCAGCGCAAACTACCTACTAACTAACAGGTCGGTTAATTGTAGTATAATCATTCGCAATGTATTGTAGCCGAGTAAAACACAAAAAATACCAGGTTTTTCAACTCAACATGCTACAAATCGAAGGATGTTTATGATGATCTATAACCGCCGTCATCTATTAGCATTCAGTCTTGTCGAGCTCTCCATCGTATTGGTCATCCTTGGCCTGTTGGTCGGTGGCGTGCTTTCGGGCCAAAGCCTTATCCGCGCGGCGGAGTTGCGCTCCATCAGCTCGGATCAGTCACGCTATATTGCGGCGATCCAGAGCTTTCGTGATAAATATTTCGCCCTGCCGGGCGATATGCCCAACGCCACCGCATTTTGGGGGCAGGCCACCAACTGCACGCCAGGAAGCGGCGGTGGTGCATTAACGGGTGGCACGTGCAATGGCCATACAACCAATGGCATCATCGGAGAAATATCGAATATTTTTGAGCTGCGCGAACGATTTTACGCGTGGGATCACCTCGCCCGTGCGGGATTAGTGGAAGGAACATTTACCGGCCTATCCGGGGCAGGCCATGTCTATGACGATGCGATTGCAGGCGTTAATGTTCCGCGTGCCAAGCTGGGCACGAACATCGGCTGGTGTCTAGGCGTAGTCAGTTACGGCGCGCCGTTTCGATTTAATGTTGATTACAACAACAGCATCGAATTTGGCAGTACGGCAGACCCCGTGACCGCATATTGCAGCAGCGGTGGTAATGGCGCAGGCGGTATGCCGCTATTGCCGGAAGAGGCATGGAATATCGATGTGAAGTTGGATGATGGCAAACCCGGGTTTGGCAAGGTCATCTCCTGGCGCTTTGCGTCTGGTGTTCCAAACTGTACCACCTCCAATACCACGCTTACCTCGGCAGCGGATGCAGCGCAGGCTGAATACAGGCTTAACAATTCCGGCGTTGATTGCGCGTTGCGCTTTTTTGTGCGCTGATGCATAAAAAAATGCCAAGGCTTGCGCCTCGGCATCTAGTTTAACAGGGAGGCTACTCGCCCCAAAAGGGCAAGCGGTTCGCGCCAGCCAAAGGCGTCGCGAACGCGGGCGTTATAGGCTGGTGCAAGGCATAGTCAAGCACTACTTAAAAATTCGACTCGCCGATTTTCTGCGTGATGAACTGGCGAAACACCGCAATGCGCTTCGAGTTACGCAGCTCGACCGGATAGACATACCAGGCTTCGGTGATGGGCCCGACGACATCGGGCAAAATGCGGCTGATATGACGTGTGCGGTGGACGAGATAATCCGGCAATGCAGCAATACCCATACCTTGTTTCACCGCGGTGCGCATGGCAATCAATGAATTGACGCGGAAAAACGGGATGAGGCCCTTGGTGGCAG
>CAZOFC010000148.1:0-5220 GCA_964578965.1 uncultured Azospirillum sp. | reverse complement strand
GGTTACGCCACCCCGAGCGCTTCCGCTTGCGCCGTCGTTCCACGCCCTTGGTAATGGGGGCCTAAGATGCGCATTCCCTTGACCTTATCGTTCTATATCGGGCGGCATTTTTTGCTCACCATTCTGGCGACGATTCTGGTCATGCTGGTGATTGTGGAGCTGATTGAATTGCTTGAGCTCGTGCGCCGCACGGCGGATAGTGTGCGGCCCATCACGCTTGGCTTATTGCTTGAGATGACCTTGCTGAAATTGCCGACCACGGCCGAAAAAATTTATCCGTTCGCGGTGATGATCGGTGGCATGATCACGCTGTCGCGCCTAACACGCAGCAGTGAGCTGGTGGTGGCGCGCGCGGCGGGGGTTTCGGTGTGGCAGTTCTTGCTGCCCGGTGTGGCGATGGTGATGCTGCTTGGCATGTTGATTGTGGCGGTGATCAACCCGATTGCGGCGAGCACCATTGGATTATACGATCGGCTCGAAGCAAAATACATCACCGGCAAAGCCAGTGTGCTCTCGGTTTCGCCCTCTGGCCTGTGGATGCGCCAGAGCGACACCGACCCGATTGCCTTTCGCAACACGACGGCGAATGAATATATCATCCATGCCGTGCGCATGGATCAAACAACCTACACGCTCGAAACGGTGATGATTTTACTATTCGATGCGGCGCATCGTTTCGTTGGGCGGATTGATGCGCCCAGCGCACAATTGATGACGGGCGAGTGGCGTATGCGCGATGCGGTGCTCTCGACCAATCAGGGGCAACCCAGCAAGCTCAGCGAGTTTCGCATGCCCACATCGCTGACCATCAATCACATTCAGGACAGTTTCTCGGCGCCTGAAACGTTTTCCTTCTGGCAGTTGCCGGCATTCATTGCCGTGCTCGAAACCGCTGGGTTTTCGGCCCTTAAGCACCGCCTGCATTTTCATAGCCTGATGGCATTACCGTTGCTGCTGGCGGGCATGGTGCTGCTCGCGGCTGTTTTCTCGCTGCGTCCGCCGCGGCGAGGGCGCACCGGCATCAGCATGGTGATTGGTCTGGCAGCTGGGTTCGTGCTCTATTTCATGACCAATATCATTTACGCACTTGGCGCGTCGGGTGACTTGCCGATTGCCCTTGCTGCGTGGGCGCCAAGCCTGATTGTGGCGATGGTGGCAGGGGCCAGCTTATTGCATCTAGAGGATGGCTGATGCAGGCAAATGTTCCAGTCGTAATCCGTCTGCTGATGGCCTTGCTGATGCTGGCGCCAGCCGCTGCGCCTGCGCAGAATAATCAGCAAAATAATGGCTTGTATTTGACGCCTGCCGAGGCGTTGCCCGCCAGCCAGATCGCGCTGCCTGCCGCCAGTAAAGATAGCCCTGTGACCATCAGTGCCAATGCCATGGGGGCGGATCAGAAGAATGGCATCGTCGTTGCGCGCGGCAATGTTGAGGTGCTGCAGGGCAACAGCATCCTCACCGCCGACAGCATCACCTATTACCAGACGGGCGATAGGGTGGTAGCGGAGGGGAATGTGAGCATGCTGCAGCCGAATGGCGATGTGTTCTTTGCCGATAAGGCGGAATTGAAAGATGCCATGAAGCGCGCGGTCATCAGTGATTTCAAGGCGCGGCTGGCCGATAACTCGGTGCTGGTGGCAAACGCGGCCAAGAAAATCGATGCGGCCACCACCCAGCTTGAGTCGGCCTCCTATACCCCGTGTAACTTGTGTAAGGGGGTCTCGCCCTTCTGGCAGATGAACGCGGGTAAAGTGACCGTTGATGACTATGATGAGCGCGTGCATTACGAGGATGCCGTGCTTGAGTTCTCGGGCGTGCCGGTGTTTTACGCGCCGTTCCTGTCGCATCCGACACCGGATGCGAGCGCGAAGAGTGGGCTTGGGCTGCCCTCGTTCACGAACGATGCATTTTTAGGAGCGGTGGCCAAAGTGCCCTATTACTGGCGGATCGACGCCGATAAGGACGTGACCCTCACACCCTGGGTGAGCAGCATCGAGGGGCCGCTGCTTGAGGCGGATTATCGTCAGCTGCGCGACCGTGGAAACTATCAGGTGCGCGCCTCGATCACGAATCCGCAAGCGCGCGATGCGAGCGGTAATGAGGTATCCGGGCGTGAGTTGCGTGGCCATATTTTTGCGCTCGGCAATGAACAGGTTGCTGACAACACGTTTGTAGGATTTGATCTCAAGCGTGCGACCGACGATACCTTCCTTCGGCGCTATGGGTTTGGCGGACAGCAGGCACTGTTCTCGCGCGGCTATGCGGAATATGCGCAGGGCCGTAATTTTGCGCTGGCGGAAGCGGTGACGATTCAAGGTTTGCGCAACGCCGATGAAAACCGCACCATTCCCCTCGTATTGCCGATTTTGCAAGCCTACTATGAAACGCCAGCGAACAGCAGTGGCGCGCGCTATCACCTGGCGGCGGATGCGCAGGCGCTCAGCCGCGATGACGGGGTCGATCAGCGGCGGCTCTCTGTCACGCCGGGGGTCACGGTGCCGTTTGTCAGTGAGGGTGGGCAGGTGATTACGGCCAGTGCCCGGCTGCGCCAGGACCTCTATGACGGGGATAACATCACGCGCGCTTCGGGCGATAATTTCAGTGGCACTACCACGCGCACCTTACCGCAAGCCGCGCTTGAATGGCGTTACCCGCTCATCAATACACTCGCGCGTGGTGCGCTGGTGGTCGAGCCGGTGCTGCTTGGTGTTGCACAAACCACGAGCAACAATCCCGATACGATCTCAAACGAAGATAGCCGATTGCTTGAGCTGACCGACACGAACCTCTTCAGCATCAACCGGGTGCCGGGGCTTGATTTGTTCGATAGCGGCACCCGCGTGGCGTATGGCGTGCGCAGCCACTACTATGACACCAGCGGCGTCAGCCTCGATGCCTTGCTCGGTCAGAACTATGATGTGTCGGGGGAGACTCCCTTTCCAAACTCAACACGGGAGGGCACCCGCTTTTCGGATGTGATCGGACGGCTTTCGGCCACCTACCAGCCCTTCAGCCTTGCCTACCGCTTTGCGACGGATACGGAAGATGGGACGTTCAACCGTAACGAGGTCGAGTTTGGCTTTACCAAGCCCTGGCTATCGTTCAATGGCTCGTATCGGACACTAAAGAACAACCGCTTCCTGCCCGATAGCCGCGAGGGAATTTTTAATGCCGTGGTGCCGCTGACCGATAGCTGGAGCGTCTATGGCGGGGTGCGCAACGACTTCGAGCTCGACCGCCTGGTGACCAGCAATGCCGGGCTGGTCTATAAAAACGAATGTTTCAATCTCAGCGTGAATGCGCTACGCATCAACGCGCGTGACCGCGACCTTGAGCCGACCAACCAGATCTCGTTTACGGTGGGCCTCAAGAACTTAGGAGAGTTCGGTGGAAATTAGAAAGGCACATCACAGGCGCTATCGCTGGGCAGTGGCTGCGGCATTCGGCATGATGCTGCTGACACCGCAGGCGCAGGCGACACAGGTGAGTATTGCCGCCATTGTGGGCGATGAGGTCATCACTACGACCGATGTCAACGAGCGCCGCGATCTGGTGCTGGCCACGGCAGGCATCCCCGCCACCCCTGAAAACCAGGAGAAGATAACCCCACGCATTGTGCAAGGCCTGATCGATGAGGCGCTGCAACTGCGTGAAGCCAAAGCGCTCTCGCTGAGCATCAGCGATGAGGAGCTGGCCAAGGCGATTGGGGCACTTGGCACGCGCGGCAACCCACCCGAGACAATCCAGAATTTTATTTCGCGCAATCACCTCTCGCAGCGCTCGTTTGAGAATCAGTTACGCGCGCAGCTGGCCTGGAGCAAAGTGGTGCAACGTAAATTGCGGCGCAATGTCAGTGTCGGGCAGGATGAGGTGGCGCGCGCGCAGGCCGCCGCTGCAGCCGCCCCGGGTGAAATGGAAGTGCGCGTGCAGGCGATTGAAATCAAGATGGATGAAAAAGACGCAGGTACCATGAGCAAACTGCTTGATGAGGTTGCCCTGGCGGTGCAATCGGGCGATGCGTTCAACTCCATTGCTGCACGCTATGCGCAACAGCCCGCCTTACGCTATAACCCTCCGGTATGGCTTGCGGAAAAAAACCTGCCGCTGCCGCTGCAGCAAGCGTTGCGCAGTATGAAGGAAGGCGAAAGCACTCCGCCGCTCAAGGGCGAGAAGAATGCGCAGTTCATTCAGCTGCTCGAGCGCAAAGCCACGCCCAAACAGGCTGATAGCACGGAATACGCCATCAAACAGATCGCCATCCCACACCCCAAAAAGCGCGATAAAGCGACGCTTGTGGCGTTCGAGCAGACGGTGAATACCCTCAAGGCGGATCCTGGTAGCTGCGAAAGTGAGGCGGTTCCCTCGGTTACGGTAACGCCGCAAGTGCAGTTTGTGCGCGCGACCCTTGGTGCGATGACTCCCCAGCAGCGCAGCCTCATTGGGCGGCTTGAGGTGGGACAGGTGAGCGACCCTTTGCCCGGCCCGGATGCGGTGCGACTGGTGCTATTGTGCGAAAAAATCGAGGCGCCAGCGCAAGCGCAGCCGAACGCTGATGCGATGCGCCAGCAGCTCTTCGCCGAGAAACTGGAACTTGAGGCACAAAAATACCTGCGCAACCTGCGCCGCGATGCGTTCATTGACATCAAGGGCCAATAGCATGGTGCCCGAGCTACCGCTCTTACGCGACGTCATCGAGGCGCATGGCCTGTGGGCGAAGAAATCGCTTGGGCAGCATTTCCTGCTCGATAGTAATTTGTTGGCGAAAATTGTGCGCGCGGCTGGGCCGATAGCAGACAGCCATGTGATTGAGGTGGGCCCGGGGCCCGGTGGCCTCACCCGTGCGATTTTGGCGGCTGGCCCGAAGCATCTGACCGCGATTGAGAAAGATGCACGCTGCCTTGAAGCACTGGCACCGCTGCACGCCCATTACCCAACACAGTTCACGGTGCGCGAGGCGGATGCCTTGAAGGTGGATATCACCAGCATTGGCGAGGCACCGCGCATGGTGATCGCGAATTTGCCTTACAATGTTGGCACGCAGCTGATTCTTGATTGGTTGCAGCTCGCGGCGCTGCATGGCCCGACGGCGCTGACGGGCTTTACGGTCATGCTGCAAAAAGAAGTGGCCGAGCGCATGGTAGCCAATGTGGGTGATGCGGCCTATGGCCGCCTCTCGGTACTCATGCAGCAACTGACCGATGCGGCGATTTTGTTTGAGGT
>CAZOFC010000147.1:0-5264 GCA_964578965.1 uncultured Azospirillum sp. | reverse complement strand
CTGCGCTGTTTCGTCACCCTCATGCTGTTGCTGCCTGTCGTCGCCTATCACGGCACTCAGGCCATTCGCACCCCGCGCCTGCGCGAGCATGCGCTGCGTGGCGTCATCGGCGGTATCGGCATGGTGGGGTGGACATATAGCGTCAGCATCCTGCCTGTCACCCATGCCACGGCGCTCAGCTTCACCGCGCCGTTATTCGTCACCGTACTCGCCACACTCTGGCTGGGCGAGAAAGCAAATTTCACCCGCTGGCTTGCGCTTGGTATCGGCTTCATCGGCACCCTCATTATCCTTCGGCCCAATGCGGGGGATTTTGACAGCCGCTCGCTGTTCGTACTTGGCACCTCCGTGCTATGGGCCATTGCCGGGGTGCTCATTAAATCCCTTAGCGCCAGCGAATCGCCGCTACGCATGGTGTTCTACATGAATGTTTTCATGCTGCTTCTCACCCTCCCCTTTGGCCTGTTCCACTGGGTGATGCCAAGCCTTGCTAGCTGGGGCATCCTCCTCATCATTGCGCTATGTTCCCTCACCATGCACCTGACCATGGTGCGCGCCTATGCCCTGGCCCCGCTCGTCACCCTCATGCCGTTTGATTTCACGCGTCTGATATCGACCGCCATCTTCGCCTATCTGCTCTTTGGCGAAACGAGCGATATCGCCACCTGGGTCGGCGCGGCCATCATCATCGTCAGCAGCGTCATCATGGCGCGGCGCGATATCAAGGGCAGCATCCGCGCCTGATGGGCAGCCAAGCGTGCGATAATCAGCACAGTTTTTGCCTAAATCATCACTCCGCCCGCACTATCAAGCCCCGCCAGTCGGCCTAGGCTTGACCGCGTGCATGGCTTACTTCAAACTGTTCCTCATGGCCAAACACCCATCCCATCAACCCACCGAGCTGACTGCCGCCCTCATCGCCAGCAAGCGGGCGATGCTCTATATCTTCATCTTTTCGTTTGCGGTGAACACGCTATCGCTCCTGCAACCGCTTTATACCATGCAGGTCTTCGACCGCGTCTTCACCACCCGCTCGGTCGAAACCCTGATCGGCCTCACGAGCGTCGTACTCATCGGCTACATATTCTATGGTGCGCTGTATGCCGTGCGCGCGGGCGTCATCGCCCGCATTGTCGAATGGCTTGAGCGCACGGTTGCCCCAAAGCTCCTGCGCATTTCCATCGAGCAGGCGGCACAAACCGGCGCACCCTATGCCGGGCAGCACCAGCGCGATTTGATGACGATTAAAAACTTCATCGCCCTTGCCACCCCGACAGCGATGGATTTGCCCTGGGCGCTGCTCTTCGTTATCGTCATTTATCTCATCAATCCCATCCTTGGCTTCATTGCCATTTTGGGCATAGTCATCCTCTGTGTTGGTGCCCTCGTCAATGAATACGCCACGCGCAAAGCCCTGCTGCGCGCTACCGAAAAATCCGTAGAATCCGCCATGAGTGCGGACGCGATTGGCCGAGCCGCCGAGGCAATCTGCGCCATGGGCATGAACGATGCCGTCGTCAATAACTGGGAAAAAGACAACCATCGCGGGCTTGAGCTGCAGGATATTGCCCAGCAGCGCAGCGCCATCATCAATGGCATTGTGCGCTCTCTGCGGCTGTTGCTGCAAGTCTCGGTCATTGCCATCGGTGCCTGGCTCACGCTCAAAAGCCAGCTCTCCGCCGGGGGCCTCATTGCCTCCTCCATCCTCATCCAGCGCGCGCTGTCACCGTTCGATGGCATCGTCGGCATCTGGAAGCAACTCGTCGCCGCGCGCGATGCCTATCAGCGCCTCACCATTCTCATGCGCAATGTGGTACCGCCCGCCGGTGCCACCGTGCTACCCGCACCCAAAGGCCGCCTTACGGTTGAAGGGCTCTATTTAAGTTTCGGCAAACCTACGAACCCCATTTTGCGCAACATCAATTTCGAGCTCAATCCCGGTGAGAGCTTAGGCATCATTGGCCCAAGTGCGGCGGGCAAATCCACCCTCGGCAAGGCGCTCGCGGGGGTGTTTTTACCTAGCATGGGCACCGTGCGCCTCGATGGGGCCGAGCTATTCCGTTGGGGCCGCGCCGAAGTCGGGCAATATATCGGCTACCTGCCGCAACAGGTCGAGCTATTTGCAGGCAGCCTGAAATTCAACATCGCGCGTCTGCTGCCGGATATTCCGGATGAACGTATCATCGAGGCCGCGCAGCGTGCAGGCGTGCACCCACTGATTTTACAATTCGAAAATGGCTACGACACCGTCTATCAGCCCGGCAACACCGTGCTCTCGCCAGGGCAAAAGCAGCGCATTGGCCTTGCCCGTGCTTTGTTTGGTAACCCGCGGCTAGTGATCCTCGATGAACCCAACAGCAACCTCGATGGCGAGGGTGAGCGCGCGCTGATGCACACCGTGCAGCAACTCAAAAAAGCACAGGTCACCACCATCATCATCGCCCATCGCCCAAGCATCCTTGCGACCGTTGATAAAATTCTGGTGCTCAAAGCGGGCAGCATCGAGGCCTTTGGCCCGCGCGACGAAATCCTTGCCCGCTTTGCACCGCCCAAGCGCATTAATGCGCAACCGGGGGCCACGTCATGACGCAGAACAAACGCCATTTGCCCATGGTTCCCCCCGGCGCCAAACTGCCCGCAAAACAAGGCCGCCGCGAAGTAGTCGCGCTGCGCAAAACCACCCATTGGCTGGATCATATCGCGAGCCAACTTTTACCCTATGACGCGAGCAACCAATTCGCCCCTGATCAACGCGCACGCCCCACCATTCTCATTGGCCTGCTCCTCATGTTCATGCTGTTTGGCGTGGTTGGGCTGTGGGCGGCGGTGGTGCCACTCAAGGCCGGGGCGATTGCGCCCGGGCGCATCATCAGTGAATCCAACCGCAAGGAAATCCAGCATCTCGAAGGTGGCATCATCAAAGAGGTCCTCGTCAAGGATGGCGCGGTGGTGAAAGCAGGCCAGCCACTCGTGCGCCTCGATAGCACCAACGCCAAAGCGCGGCGCGATCAGGTGCTCGGCCAATACCTCGCCGCCAAAGCGACCGAAGCACGGCTGATTGCCGAGCGCGACGGAAAAACCGCCATCACCTTCCCCGAGGAATATCTCAAACAGGAAGCCACTAACCCCAAAGTGAAAGAAGCGCTAGAAACCCAGCGCCGCCTCTTCACCACGCGCCGCAATGCGCTTGAGGGGCAGATCAGCGTGCTCAACCAGCAAGCCGCGCAAAGTGGAGATGAAATTCGCGGCCTGCGCGATCAGATTGCCGCCGCCAACACCCAGATCGCACTACTGAACGATGAAATCAATGTGGTTAAAGGCCTGCTTGCGAGCGGTAATGCCACCAAGCCGCGCCTGCTTGCCCTGCAACGCCAACAGGCAGATCTGATGGGCCAGCGCGGGCAAGCACAGGCGATGGTCAGCCGCGCCAACCAAACGATTTCCGAATCCAAGACCACGATTCTGAACCTCAAAAACGAAACGCTGAATAAAATCGTCGCCGAGTTGAAGGACACACAGGTGCAACTCTCCACGCTTGAGGAACAAGCACGCTCCACTTCGGATGTTGCACGGCGCGTCGAGGTCACCGCGCCACTAGCGGGCACCATCACCGGGCTTAAAACCAATACCATCGGCGGCGTCGTGCAGCCGGGCGAAGTGCTGATGTACCTCATCCCAAGTGATGACCGCCTGATTGTCGAGGCCCGCGTTTCCCCACAGGATGTGGATTCGGTCCGCGAAGGCCTGCTTGCTCAGGTGCGGCTCACCGCCTTCACCAGCAAATATCTACGCCCCATCGAGGGTAAAGTGCTCACCGTCTCCGCCGACCGCTTCGACGATAAAAATACTGGGGAAAGCTACTACATCGCGAAAATTGAAATCTCACAGTCCGAGCTTGCCGCACTTGGCAAAGATATCAAGCTCACCTCGGGCATGCCTGCGGATGTGCTGATTGTCGTCGGCACACGCACGATGCTATCGTATATCATGCGCCCCATCCGCGAATCCTTCGGCCACGCCTTCCACGACCAGTAGGATATGATTGAAGGGGAATATTTAGTTCCCGGAGTTTATCCCGCCTAATGACGGGATCGCTTTGCTCCTTACCCCTGCCCTTCGGGCTCGCCATGGAAGGCTACGCGCTATCCATAAACTCCATTTGCCACCCCGGCCTTGAGCTGGGGTCCAGCTTCACTTATGATGACTGCCAGCGAGCCGCGTCGTAAGGCGTTAATGGGCTAATCGCTTCAATCGTTTTTGCCACCGGTGGCGGAATTTGCCCCGCGGCCACTTCACGCACCAGCTGCATGTGTAGCGGTAGTAGTTTTGATAGCGCAAAACGGTTCACCACCGTGGCGCGGGCATTGGCACGCATCGCCGCATTGCGCGTGGGGTCATCAAGCAGTTGGCTTGCCTTCGCCGCCACATCCTGAGGGGAAAAGAAATCAGCCAGCAGGCCATTCACCCCATGCTCCACCACCTCGATGACGGGCTTGGTGTTACTGGCCACGAGCGCCACACCGGAGGCCATCGCCTCAAGCATCGACCAGGAAAGCACGAACGGATAGGTGAGATACAAATGCGCCGCACTGATCTGGAACAGGCCAATCAACTCCGCATACGGCACCGTGCCAACAAAATGGATACGATCTGCCGGCAGCGTCACCTGCTCACTCAAAATCTGGCGGTAGGTTTTGCCCTCCGGTGCTTTCTTGCCATAGCTCACCGAGTCCGCACCCACGGCGATGATATGCAGGTTCGGGCGCTCGCGCAGGAGGATTTCCGCTGCCTTCATGAAGGTCGCAAAGCCGCGATAAGGCTCGAAGTTGCGCGCAATATAGGTGACCACCTCATCGCCAGCCGTAAAGCTTTTGCCACTGGGCAACGTCACCCGTGCGGCGGGGTTGGGCACGCACACATCCACATCCACCCCATCATGGATCACGCTCATCTTCGATGCGAATTCGCTCGGGTGCAGGCTGTGCTGCCACACGGTGGGTGTCACCCCCCAATCCGCTTGTTCGAGGCTTAGCAGGTTCGTGATATTCTTGATGCGCACACGCGCGAAATCATCCGCCGTCACGGGTTCTTCAAAGCCCACATCCGCACCTGTTGCCCGGTAATAGAACTCAAAAAAGCTGAGGATCTTTGCCTTTGGGAATAAATCCTTGATGAACAGCATATCGCCCCAGCCGGGGTGCCCAATCACCATATCGGGTGTGAAGTTTTCACGGCGCATCAGCTGGTCGCAGACCCGCCAGACC
>CAZOFC010000146.1:0-5283 GCA_964578965.1 uncultured Azospirillum sp. | reverse complement strand
GATGGGCTGGCCTGTGTGTAGGCTCGCAACGGTATGGGCTTTGGTCGTGGCAATGCGCGCGACATAGGCGGCAGGCAGCTCACGCGCACGGGGTGACTCATCAATATCGGCGGGGATGATGGCCGCAGGCGTGATGCCAAGCTGCGCCAAAAGCTGCACGCGGCGGGGCGAAGCGGAGGCGAGGATGAGCGAATTTTTCATAAACGCTGGATTGCCACGTCGCTGCGCTCCTCGCAATGACATTGTTAGCGAGCTGGGCGAGCGAGCCATCAGCCAGCGGAGCTGCGCGAAGGTTTGATCAGCAGATCAAACCGAAGCATTCAATTACTTCTCACGGAACTTGATGCGGCCTTTGCTCAAATCATAGGGGGTCATCTCGACGATGACCTTGTCACCCGCGAGCACACGGATGCGGTTTTTGCGCATGGAGCCCGACGCGTGGGCAAGCATTTCGTGGCCGTTCTCAAGCTTCACCCGAAACATGGTGTTTGGGAGCACTTCGGCAACGACGCCTTTAAATTCGAGGAGTTCTTCTTTGGTCATGGCGGGCTTATAGCATGGTTTATGGGTGATGCAACTACTTGATGTGAAGTACACAAATCAAGGTAAACAGTCTTCGTGCCGTGGCGAAATCCATCGTGAGGCGGTCAGCAAGTTGGGTCTGCAGCATCTCCGAGCCTTCGTTATGGACACCACGACGGGCCATATCAAGGGTTTGGAGGCGATCCCCCGCCGAGTGTTTGATGGCGTCATAGTACTGTTCGCACATCAGGAAATAATCCTTGATGATACCGCGATAGGCGGCAAGCGGCAGAGTGATATCATGCTGCGATTTATTCACATCCGTGAAGCGAAGGGTGAGGCGATTGTCCTTCACGCTGATGAACAGATCATAGGGCGGGGTCAAGCCCGGTGCATTTAGCAGGGTGACTTCGTTGCTGTGGGTGATATCAACCAGCGCCACGCGGCGTTCATGCTCGACCTCAGCCGAACGGCGGATGATGCTTGCGTCATCCAGCGTCACGGATTGGATGCTGGGGGTGCCCTGCATCATGTCCTCAGGCGCAGTGAAATGGCGTGAGCGCCGAGGCCTTCGCTATCGGCCAGGATGGCGGCCGTTTCAAGCAGTGGTGATTTCTCGCTGGCGCCGATGATGCTGGTGCGGTTCATGAAATCAAACACACTGAGGCCGCTACTGAAGCGTGCAGCGCGGCTCGTTGGCAGCACATGGCTTGGGCCCGCGATATAATCGCCCACCGCTTCGGGCGTGTGGCGGCCAAGGAAAATCGCGCCCGCATTGCGCACATGGGTCGCGAATTTCTCGGCGTCATCCATCGCCAGTTCCAGATGCTCGGGCGCAATAGTCGCGATGATCGGCAATGCCTCCGACCAATGATCGACAACCACAATGCCACCATGATTCTGCCAGCTTTTGCGTGCGATTGCGGCTTTGGGCAACACGGCGAGCAGCGCCTCAACCTCGGCGGCGACTGCATCGGCAAAGCCCGCATCATTGGTAATGAGAATCGACTGTGCCATTTCGTCATGCTCGGCCTGGCTCATCAAATCCGCGGCGATCCAGGTCGGTGGGTTTTTCGCATCCGCCACGACGAGAATTTCCGATGGGCCCGCGATCGTATCAATTCCCACCGTGCCATACACTTGGCGCTTGGCCTCGGCCACATAGGCATTGCCGGGGCCAACGATTTTGACGACCGGCGCAATGGTTTGCGTGCCATACGCCAAGGCGGCAACGGCTTGCGCGCCACCGATGCGATAAATTTCATGCACGCCAGCAAGTTTTGTAGCTACCAGAATGGCAGGGTTGATGATGCCCTCCGGTGTGGGGACGACCATGACGACACGCTCTACCCCCGCAACCACGGCTGGCATGGCGTTCATGAGCACGCTTGAAGGGTAGCTCGCCTTGCCGCCAGGCACATAAATGCCGACGGATTCGAGCGGGGCATATTGCCAACCCAGCGTCACCCCATCCGCATCCACATAACGGTGGTCGCTCGGTTTTTGCGCTTCGTGGTAAGCGCGGATGCGATTCGCTGCAACTTCAAGTGCGGCGCGCACATCCGGTGCGCACTCGGCCTCGGCTTTATCCATCTGTGCTTGCGTGATACGCAGTTCGGTGGTGTCCAACCGGTCGAACTTTTTGGTGTAATCGATGAGCGCTTTGTCGCCACGGTCACGCACATCGCCCATGATCATTTTCACACTATGCGAGACATCCGCCGCATCGCCATTGCGCGAAGTGAGGAGGGCCATGAGTGCGGCATCAAAATCAGGTTGGCTAATGTTCAGGCGTTTGCTCATGCAAGGGCTCCGGCAAAGGCATCAAGAATGGGGGCGATTTCGCTGTTGCGCGTTTTGTAGGCGGCACGATTCACAATGAGGCGCGAGGAAATATCCATGATTTTTTCAACCTCGACCAAGCCATTCGCCGATAGCGTGGCACCGCTTGAAACGAGATCCACAATGCGTTCGCTAAGGCCAATGGCGGGCGCCAACTCCATCGCGCCGTTGAGGTGAATGCATTCGGCCTGTACGCCGCGGCTGGCGAAATGACGGCTCGTCAGGTTCGGGTATTTGGTCGCGATGCGTACATGGCTCCAGCGGGTGGGGTCGTCGCTCGCGGCAAGCTTCACCGGCTCGGCGACACTGAGGCGGCATTTGCCAATGCCCAAATCCAGCGGAGCGTAAAGGTCGGGGTAGTTGAACTCCTCGATCACGTCACTGCCTGCAACACCAAGCTGAGCCGCACCATAGGCGACAAACGTTGCCACATCGAACGAGCGGACGCGGATGATGGAGAGCCCCTCGATGTTGGTGGCGAACTTCAGGGCGCGGCTTTTTTCATCGAAAAAATCGGCCTCAGGCGTGATGCCGACACGCGCGAGCACGGGGGCGAGCTCGTCGTAAATGCGGCCCTTGGGCAGGGCCAAAATCATGGGCGATGTGAGCGTGAGGGTCATGGGTTGGTGCTGATCAACTGCCCGACAAATGGTTTGAGGCTGGCACTCGCGCGCGCGAATGCATCGGCGCTCGCCGGGGCGTAAATATTCACCGAGATCGGCGCGCCGCCCACCAAGGTAATGGCGCTGGTGCTGGCCACCTGAATATTTTTTCCACCGAGCATGTTGTTCTGAGTCAGGCCGATGATCAGCATATCCTTACTTTGAAAGAGGATACCTTTGTTTTGCGCGGTGATGGCGGTGGGGTTGCGCACATCCCCGGTGTTGGTTGCACCCGCGACCGCTTCGCGCGCGCCGGTGAGCGCATCGTTGGTCAGGGCATTGCCTTGGCTGGCATACACGGTAGCCGCGGTTTGTATGTAGGTCGCACGGTCAAGTCCAAGGTTCGCGCCGAGTGATTGCTGTAGCACGGCACCAAAATGCGCGATGCTTTTGCCCTTGCCCGCCTCGATAGCGGCAAGCTCGTTGCAATCGGCAAAGCTTGCGACCACCTCGTTACTGCCTTCATTGGCGCGGCGCAGGAAGTTGATGACTTCAGCATGCGCGGCCTGTTTTTCATTCAGTGCACACATGCCTTGCGGCAGCGCAGGCAGGGTGAGTGCCTGCGCAAGCATTGGCAGCATAATCAGGCCGGTGAGCAGGCAGATGCGCGAGCGCTTCATGTGAGCCTCATAAAAAGTGAATGGTATCAGAGTCTAACCCAGCCATGCGCGGTTTTCCAGCACTTTAGTGCATTGCAGCAATGCGCGGCATTTCTAGCGAATCCGATGAATCATCGCCCCACAGGCGGAAAGTTTCTCCTCAAGCCGCTCATAGCCGCGGTCGAGATGGTAGATGCGGCCGATGGTGGAAATGCCCTCGGCGGCCAAGGCCGCAATCACGAGCGAGACACTGGCGCGCAGATCCGTGGCCATCACGGGGGCGGCTTTCATCGGTGTTGGGCCATGAATGGTGGCGGTATGGCCCTCAATGGAAATATTCGCCCCCATGCGCGCGAGTTCTGGCACATGCATGAAGCGGTTTTCAAAAATCGTTTCACTGATGCGGCTATCGCCCACCGCTTGCGTTAGCACGGTCATCAGCTGCGCTTGCATATCGGTCGGGAAATCAGGGTAGGGCGCGGTGGTGATATACCTCGGCTTCAAGGGTGACCCATCATGGCGCACGCGGATGGTGGTGTCGGTGGTATCGATTTTCACGCCAATCTGGCGCAAATAATCGATGACGATTTCGAGCGTATCGGGGCGCGCATCGAGCAATTCCACGTCCCCCCCCGTCATCGCGACGGCGCAGAGGAATGTGCCCGTTTCAATCCGGTCCGGAATCACGCGGTAGGTGGTGCCTGAAAGCGCGGCTACGCCGCGCACAATAAGGGTGCTGGTGCCGATGCCTGAAATATCCGCCCCCATGGCAATGAGCAGGTGGGCAAGATCGGTAATTTCCGGCTCACGCGCGGCATTATGAATGGTGGTGATGCCGCGTGCCAGCGTTGCGGCCATGAGGATATTTTCGGTGGCGCCGACGGAGACTTTTTCGAAATGCACATCCCCACCGATGAGGCCACCTTTGGGCGCGACCGCCTGCACATAGCCCTCATGCAAGGTAATAGTGGCGCCGAGCGCTTCCATCGCTTTCAAATGCATATCCACGGGGCGCGCGCCAATCGCGCAGCCACCGGGCAGTGATACCTTCACCTGATGTTCACGCGCCAGAATAGGCCCAAGCACCAGAATGCTGGCACGCATGGTGCGCACCAGATCATAGGGGGCCACGATGTTGGGAATGGTTTCACAGGTGAGGGACAGCTCGCGGCTGTAATGGCCCGGCGTATCCGGCCGGTGAAGCATGCCCGCGGAGGTATCACGCAGGCTGAGTTTCGCGCCATGCTGCACCAGTAATTTCGCCATGGTGGTGATGTCGGCCAAGAATGGGACATTATCGAGCGTCACCTTTTCGCGCGTGAGCAGCGCTGCACACATCAAGGGGAGTGCAGCATTTTTGGCGCCACCAATGATGATTTTGCCATGAAGCGGTTTGCCGCCCGTGATGCGAAGTTTATCCATGAATTACGCGCTTTTCGCTTCCACTTTCGGCAAGGTCACGCCCGTTTGGCCATGGTATTTACAGCTACGGTCACGGTAGCTGGTTTCGCAGACAGATTCCCCTTTAAGGAACAGGAACTGGCAGGCGCCTTCGTTCGCGTAAATTTTGGCGGGTAGGGGCGTGGTATTGCTAAACTCAAGCGTCACATGGCCTTCCCATTCAGGCACAAGCGGCGTGACGTTGACGATGATGCCGC
>CAZOFC010000145.1:0-5317 GCA_964578965.1 uncultured Azospirillum sp. | reverse complement strand
TGATGTCGCAGGCATAGGCCTTGCGGCGCTCGGTTTCCTCAAGCTCACTGGTGATGACGCCCACGCTTAAGCCCAGAAACTCATGGATTTTGCCCATCCATGCCGCATCGCGCTTAGCAAGATAGTCGTTGACGGTGACGACATGCACCCCCTTGCCGGTCAGGGCATTGAGGTACGAAGGCAAGGTGGCAACAAGGGTTTTACCTTCCCCGGTTTTCATTTCCGAGATCATGCCCTTGTGCTGCACCATGCCGCCAATCAGCTGCACATCGAACGGGCGCATGCCCAAAGTGCGTTTCGCTGCTTCACGCACCACGGCAAAGGCGGGCACGAGTAGGCTATCAAGTGTCGCGCCGTTTGCCAGTTGGGTGCGAAATTCATCCGTCTTGGCGCGAAGTTCAGCATCGCTCAAGGCAACCATGGCAGGCTCGAGCGCATTGATAGCTGCGACTTCGCGGCTTAGAGAGGCGACAAGGCGGTCATTCGTACTGCCGAAAATTTTCTTAGCAAGCTGCGCGAGCATGTGGTGTTTCCATTTCCATGAATAATAGCGTAAATGAGCGCGGATACTTAAGGCCTGAGGGGCGCGATGTCAACCATACTGCCCTAAAAACCCGCAACTCTCTGCGCTTGCACATGCCTCGCATTTGTGGCAGCAAACTGCCATTGGTTTTCTCATCTCACACAAGGATCAACTATGCGTCTTCCCGTAATTGTTTCCATGGCGGCACTCTTAGCGTTTTCAACCCCGGTGCGTGCCGATGAGTATGTCATCCTGCGCGTGAATGGCACGGACATTAGCTCAAGCGAAGTCGAGCGCGCATGGCAGGGGTTGTTCCCTCAAGGTCAGGCCCCGGCGTTTGATAGCGTGACCGGTGATGTGAAAAATCGTGTGCTGCGCGCCGTCATGGCCGAGAAAATTCTTTACAACGAGGCGCTCAAACAGGGGGTCGATAAGTCGCCCACCCTGCAGCGCGAAGTCGAGGATTTGAAAAAGAAGCTGATTGTGCGCACGTTTTTAAGCAATAAAACGGAAGGGGCCATCACCGATGCGGAAGTGAAAAAGGCCTATGATGCGCAGGTGGCTGAAGCCAAGGATGAAAAAGAAGTGCGCGCGCGGCACATCCTCCTCGCTAACGAGAAAGAGGCCAAAGAAGCCAAAAGCAAGCTCGATGCGGGTAAAGGCTTTGAGGAAGTGGCACGTGAATTTTCCAAAGATGCGGGATCGGCCAAGCAGGGCGGGGATCTGGGCTATTTCACCCGCGATAAAATGGTGCCCGAATTTGCCAATGCCGCCTTTGGGATGAAAAAGGGCGAGGTATCCGGCCCAGTGAAATCGCCGTTTGGCTATCACCTCATCAAGGTTGAGGATGTGCGCAAAAAAGCAGTGCCGAGCTTTGCAGAAAGCAAAGATGCAATTCGCGCCGCGCTGCAGGACAAGAAGCTGAATGATTATATCGGCGGGCTTGTCAAATCCGCGGATGTGAAACTGTTCGACGCTAGCGGTAAGGAAAGCCCCTTCAATAAA
Organism: uncultured Azospirillum sp.; assembly: GCA_964578965.1. Lineage (GTDB taxonomy): Bacteria > Pseudomonadota > Alphaproteobacteria > Rickettsiales > UBA3002 > QFOX01. The sequence goes on along the minus strand of CAZOFC010000145.1, from coordinate 3,789 downwards.
AACCTGCCGGATGCGGGCCAAGCAGACCAGCCAAAACCAATGATCAAGGCGGTTGAGGCCAAGCCTGAACCAAAGGCGGAGACGAAGCCAGAAGCAAAGCCTGAAGCCAAGACAGAAGCGAAGCCTGAGGCGAAACCAGCGGCTAAAGCGCAAAAGCCTGCCGCAGAAAAGGAAGCCGCAAAAAAAGAAAGCAAGCCCGCTGAATCGAAACCAGAAGCCAAGGCTGCTGCCGAGGTGAAGGCTGAGGCGTCAGAGGAAAAAGCAGCGCCAACTGAGGGTTCAGCCAAAGCGGAAAAAGCAAACTAATGGGTAAGCTTGCGCGCTCACCCTTGGCACCTGAGGCGCTGCCGCATTTGCCACCTATTGCGGGGGTGACAATGGCGGCGGGGCAGGCGGGGATTCGCTATGCCAATCGCACCGATGTATTGTTGATGGAAATGGTGGAAGGCACCGTGGCTGCAGGGGTGTTTACCCGCAGCCTTGCGCCGAGCGCCCCGGTGGATTGGTGCCGCAGCATTTTGCCAAACGGCACTGCGCGCGCGCTGGTGGTTAATTCCGGCAACGCCAATGCCTTCACCGGCAGCCGCGGGGTTGCCGCTGTGAAAGGCAGCGTGGATGCGGTGGAGCGCGTGGTGGGCTGCGCAGCAGAATCTGTATTTCTTGCCTCCACCGGCGTGATTGGCGAACCGCTGGATCACACAAAAATCGAGCAGGCATTGCCGGCCTTGAAACTTGCGCAACGCGCCGATAGCTGGGCGGATGCCGCCGCAGCCATCATGACCACGGATACCTTCCCCAAAGCCGCGACCCGGCAGCTGGTGGTGGGGGGCAAATCCGTGACCATCAACGGTATTGCCAAAGGCTCGGGGATGATTGCGCCGGACATGGCGACGATGCTGGCGTTCATTTTTACGGATGCGTTGATTGCTGCACCGTTGCTGCAACAAATGCTGCAGCAAAGTAATACGAAAAGCTTCAATGCCATCACGGTCGATGGCGATACCTCGACCAGTGACACGGCGCTAATGTTCGCTACAGGCCAATCCGCCGAAGTGAGGGCGGCTGCGGATGTTGCCGCGTTTCAATCAGCGCTTGATTCACTGATGATTGAACTGGCCAAGCTGATTGTGATGGACGGGGAAGGCGCACAAAAACTGATTACCATCACGGTGAAAGGTGCGTTATCAGATGCGGCGGCGCACCGCATTGGCTTAAGCATTGGCAACTCCCCGCTGGTGAAAACTGCGATTGCTGGGGAGGATGCGAACTGGGGCCGGATTGTGATGGCGGTTGGCAAAAGCGGCGAGAAGGTCGAGCGCGATGTATTATCCGTCGCCATTGGTGGCGTGGTGATTGCGCGCGATGGCGAGCGAGTGGCCGGTTATGATGAAGCGCCCGTGAATGCGCACATGAAAACCCGCGATATCCATATCGAGGTGGATATTGGCTTAGGCGCCGGCGAAGCGACGATTTGGACCTGTGATTTGACTCACGGCTACATCGACATCAATGCCGATTATAGATCGTGAAAACCGTTCTTGTTTCAGCCGTTGCGTTATTCGATGCCGATGGGCGCGTGCTGCTGACGCAGCGCCCGGAAGGTAAAAGCATGGCTGGGCTATGGGAGTTTCCGGGTGGTAAAATCGAGGCGGGCGAATTGCCGGTCGCGGCCCTTGCGCGCGAGCTGCGCGAGGAGCTGGGGATTGAGATCTGTGAGCCGTGCAGCACGCCCCTCACCTTCGTGAGCCACGCGTACGAAGAGTTTCATCTGCTGATGTTGCTGTATGTCTGTCGCAAATGGGAAGGTACCCCGGCCCCACTTGAGGGCCAGAAGCTCGCGTGGAAGTTCCCGCGCGACATGAAGGCTCTGCCGATGCCACCAGCGGATATACCACTCGTTGCCGCACTCATCGATAGTGTGCATGTGGTTAAAGGTTGATGAAGGGGGCATCACCCCCTACGCTACGCTTACCCCCTCCGAGCAGAGCTCGGCTCGCGCCGTAAAGCGCTACGCACTTATTGTGGTGCTTTCAGAACATCCTTCAACGAGACTTTACCACTGCCGCGCTTGGCGGGTTGTTGCTGGGTTGCAGCGGGTTTCCAGCCGGTGAGGGTAATGAATTCAACGGTGGCGGTGATGCGGCCATCGCTGTCCGTGTGCTCTTCGGCATAGCGTTTTGCTGCATCCAGAAAAAATCCACGAGGAGTAAAATGCTGCAGCTGTTGCTGCAACATATTGGCTTGGCCCATGCCACGAATCTCATGCATCAGGGCGAAGAGATTATCGTAGCTAACGGTGAAGAGCTCACTATCGGCCACCGGCAGGGCAAAGCCAGCGCGTTGCAAAAGTGCGCCGCCATCACGCACATCCATGAATGGAGCGACACGCGGGCTGACGCCCCCGCTGCGCGCCGCTTCAACACTGGCAAAAATGCTGCGCAATTCGCGCAAGGTTTCACCGCCAAACACCACAGCCATCAGCAAGCCATCGGGCTTCAGGCAGCGCTGGAGTTGGGCCAGCACACCGGGCACGTCATTCACCACATGCAGGTTCAGCACGCACAAGGCGGCATCGAAGCTTTCGGGCGCGAAGGGCAGGCATTCCTCATCGACAATCACCTGTGGTTGGTTACCTAGCGGCGCAAATGCTGCATGCAGCAATGTTGCGCCGGGTGGGGTGGCCAAGCCATGCGCACCAAAGGCCAGAATACGTGAGAAGCGCCGCGCGATAAAGGAAAGCGACTCTTCGACCCGCGCCGCGGCTTCATGCCATAGGAAATCATGCTGCGCAAAATGCGGTGCTGCACGCGTTGCTTGCGCGCGCAAACGGGGGCGGTTAAACAATAAGGGAGGGGTTGGGAGCATGGCGCGGTTATAACCGAGTTGCATTGGCCTGCCTAGAAAAATGAGGATAGACTGCATGCGTGTGCTGCCTGCCATTGCAAAGACTGCCGCTGCCTTGCTGCGCATGGGCACGGATGTCGTCTTCCCGCCGCGCTGCCCCAGCTGCCGCAGCTATGTTCAGGCGGATGGCAATTTTTGCAGTGCCTGTTTCAGCAAATTGCGGATGATTGATGCACCGTTATGTGCCTGCTGCGGGATTCCGTTTGTGGTTGCGGTTGAGGCGGAAACGCGCTGCCCCACCTGCCTTGACACCCCACCGGATTTTGATGTGGCGCGCGCGGCACTGGTGTATGATGGCATCAGCGCGCCGCTCGTCACTGCCCTCAAATTTCATGACCAATGGGCGGGCTTAGAGCGCTACACCCAGATGATGCTGCGGCTGGGGCGGCCGCTGCTTGAGGGGGCGGATATGCTGATTCCCGTGCCGCTTCATTGGCGACGATTGCTGCGGCGCAAGTTCAATCAATCGGCACTGCTTGCGTATAGTATCAGTGATCAGAGCGGGGTGCCCTGTATGCCGGATCTGCTTGCGCGTGTGCTATATACGCGGCCACAAATGCGGCTCGACCGCGCCGCGCGTTTGAAAAATGTGAAGCGCGCCTTTGCGGTTGCGCCTGAGGCGGAAGCGTTGCTTGCCAACAAAACTGTGGTATTGGTGGATGATGTGGTGACCACGGGGGCCACGGCCAATGCCTGTGCGCTTGCCTTAAAAAAAGCAGGAGCCCGTGAAGTGCGGGTGTTGGCGCTCGCCAGAACGGTCAAGGAGTAAGCGATGGATGCGATGCGCGTAGCGGTGATTCAAATGACCAGTGGCGATGATATGGCGGCAAACATTGCTGCACTTGAGCCCTTGCTGCAATCCGCTGTCACCCAAGGCGCGACGCT
>CAZOFC010000144.1:0-5382 GCA_964578965.1 uncultured Azospirillum sp. | reverse complement strand
CGCCGCCGCCCGCTACGATATGGACCGCTTGGGGCTGGTGTTCCGCCCAAGCCCTCGGCAGTCGGACGTGATGATTGTGGCCGGCACGCTGTGCAACAAAATGGCGCCTGCACTGCGCAAGGTCTATGACCAGATGGCCGAGCCGCGCTGGGTCATTTCCATGGGCTCGTGCGCCAATGGCGGTGGCTACTACCATTATTCATATTCAGTCGTGCGCGGCTGCGACCGCATTGTGCCAGTCGATGTCTATGTGCCGGGCTGCCCGCCCACCGCTGAAGCGCTGATGTATGGCATCCTGCAGCTGCAGAAAAAAATCCGTCGCACCAGCACCATTCGGAGATAATGATGAGCGTTATTCTGCAGGAACTTGGTGATTACATTCACGGCATGGTCAGCGACCGTGTGACCGCGCACCGCGTAACGAACGGCGAGTTGGTGCTCACCTCGTCGGTCGCCCATATCCTGCCACTTCTTACCTTCTTGCGGGATGATGAGCGCTGCCTCTTCAGCCAATTGATGGATGTGACAGCGCTGGATTACCCCACCCGCCCGGAGCGGTTCGAGGTGGTTTATAACCTGCTGTCGCTGAAAAAGAACCTGCGCATCCGCGTGAAAGTGCCGGTGGAGGAGGGGATTGGCGTGCCTTCCGCCTGTGAAGTGTTCCCAAGCGCCAACTGGTATGAGCGCGAAGCGTGGGACATGTACGGAATTTTCTTCATGTACCACCCGGATCTGCGCCGTATCCTCACCGATTATGGCTTTGACGGCCACCCGCTGCGCAAGGACTTCCCACTGACCGGCTTTGTCGAAATGCGTTACGACGAGGACCAGAAGCGCGTGGTCTATGAGAAGGTGAAGCTTGCGCAGGCCTATCGCAGCTTTGACTTTTTAAGCCCATGGGAAGGGCCGAACTACACTCTGCCGGGCGATGAGAAGGTGGCAAAGAATGCTTAGCGAACGTAGAGAGCTTAGCATGAACGCCATCCCCGCGAAGGCGGGGACCCACTTTGTTCGGGTAAGGCTATGAGCGCGATGAAAAAACCAGTTGAAAAAGCATTTACGCTCGACACCGCCACGCTTGATGATTTCGCGGCGGTGAAGGAGATTTTTTTGCAGGTCGTGGATGAAGGCGAGACCTACAGCTACGAGCGCGACACCCTGACAGATGAATGGATTCGTGATTACTGGCTGAAAAACGTGATCACCACCTTGGTCGCGAAGGTGGATGGTGTCGTTGCGGGCGTCTGCGCCATTCGCTTGAACCGTACGGGCCGCGGCAACCACATCGCGAATGCTTCTTATATCGTCCACCATGATCATCGTGGCATTGGCATCGGCTATGCGCTTGGGCGCGAGTCGCTCAAAGTAGCAGCGCAGCACGGCCTCAAGGCCATGCAGTTCAATTATGTGGTGAGCACCAATGCCAAGGCTGTGGCGCTTTGGCAGTCGCTCGGCTTTGTGATTATCGGCACCATGCCGCAGGGTTATCGCCATTCCCGTCACGGGTTGGTGGATGTGTATATGATGCATCGTTTTTTAGATGAGGTGAGTGCGTGAGCAACCAAGTTGATATCAAAACCATGACCCTCAATTTCGGCCCGCAGCACCCAGCGGCGCATGGCGTGCTTCGCCTCGTGCTCGAGATGGATGGCGAGGTGGTCGAGCGTGCAGACCCGCATATCGGCCTGCTGCACCGCGGCACCGAGAAACTGATTGAACATAAAACCTATTTACAGGCGCTGCCGTATTTTGACCGCCTCGATTACGTCTCGCCCATGTGTCAGGAGCATGCTTATTCCTTGGCCGTGGAAAAACTCGCAGGCATCACGATTCCTGAGCGCGCGAAGTATATCCGCGTCATGTTCAGCGAGCTGACGCGCATCCTGAACCATATCCTCAACGTCACCACCCAAATCCTCGATGTGGGCGCCACAACGCCACTACTATGGATGTTCGAGGAGCGCGAGCGCATCTTGGAATTTTATGAGCGTGCCTCGGGCGCGCGCTTCCACTCGGCGTATATTCGCCCCGGCGGCGTGCATCAGGATATTCCGGCCGGTATGGAAGACGACATCGACAAGTTCTGCGATGGCTTTGGTAAAATCATCGATGATGTGGAAACCCTCGTCACCAATAACCGGATCTGGAAACAGCGCACGGTGGATGTGGGCGTGGTAACGGCGGAGCAAGCGCAGGCTTGGGGATTCAGTGGCCCAATGCTGCGTGGTTCAGGCATCGCGTGGGATCTACGCCGCTCGCAGCCGTACGAAATTTATTCTGAACTGGAGTTTGATATTGCCGTTGGCAAAAATGGCGACTGCTTCGACCGTTATCTGGTGCGCATGGAAGAGATGCGCCAGTCGCTTCGCATCATCAAGCAATGCGTTGCCAAAATGCCCAAAGGCGAGGTGGTGACGGGTGACCCCAAAATTGCCCCACCGCGCCGTGGCCTGATGAAGCAATCGATGGAAGCGTTGATTCATCACTTCAAGCTTTACACTGAGGGCTACAAAGTACCTGCGGGTGAGACCTACACGGCAGTCGAGGCACCCAAGGGCGAGTTTGGCGTGGTGCTGGTGAGCGACGGCACGAACCGTCCTTATAAATGCCACATCCGCGCGCCGGGGTTTGCGCATCTGCAAGGGCTTGATTTCATGAGCCGTGGCCACATGCTGGCCGATGTTTCGGCGATTATTGGAACACTCGATGTCGTGTTCGGGGAGATTGATCGATGAAGCAATTTGCAACGCTTATTTTATGCATGATTTCTATTTTGCCAACGAGTGCTTTCGGGTTTGAAATAACGAAAGAGGGAGGTGCTACTAGCATTAGTGCCAAAGGGAATGCGGATGCTCTTGGTATGGGTAACCTGACTATACAAAATTTGACCCTGAAAAAACAATCGGGACAAGTGCTAACGCAAGCTGAGCAGTCTCAATGGAATGAGTTAGAGGCCGATCGTGCTACTTTTGCGAAGAACGAAAAAGCAATTAGGCCCGTGTGCCGTATGCCGGTGATGGATGGTGATTATAAAGGTGCGTCCTTGAGCACGAGTTCTATGCCTAGCTGTAAAGAGCTAACAAAAAAGCAATTGAAAGATGCCCCTTTTATTGAAGAGCAAGCTGAGAGTGCAATCCGCATCTCCATACAGGGTGAAAAACCAAAGTTTCGCTTCAGCGCGCCTGCAAACGAGCGTGCGCTGCGTGAAAAAGAAAATTTAGTTATTCAGAAAAAATGGGCAGAAAAACAATGAGCGCGTTATCTGTAAAACAGGTGGAACAACCCGCAAGCTTTGCCTTCACGGCAGAGAATGAGGCAAAAATCCCGGGGATCATTGCCAAATATCCCGCCGGACGCGAGCAATCGGCAGTGATGCCGCTGCTATGGATGGCGCAGAAGCAAAACCAGAACTGGCTGCCGCAAGCGGCCATCGAGCTGGTTGCCAAAATCTGCAACATGCCCGTTATCCGCGTGCATGAAGTCGCAAGCTTCTACAGCATGTTCAACCTGGCGCCCATTGGCAAATTTTTCATCCAGTGCTGCACCACCACGCCGTGCTGGCTTGCAGGATCTGACGCGGTGGTGAAAGCCTGCCGCGACACACTGGGCATCGAGATGGGCGAAACCACGAAGGATGGCATGTTCACCGTGCGTGAGGTCGAGTGCCTTGGCGCCTGCGCGAATGCGCCGATGGTGCAAATCGACGGCCATGATGGCAGCGAATTATTTTACGAAGACCTCACCTACGAATCCACGCGTGAGCTAATTTTAACCCTGCAGCGCGGCGGCAAGCCCAAGGTTGGCTCGCAAACCGGGCGCAACACCTCCGAGCCTGCGGGCGGCCTCACCAGCCTTACCGGGAAAGTGGGCGCATGAAGGGGGTATGGAGCATGAAGCCCGCGCGGTATTCCTCCCCCCTTGCGGGGGAGGCTAGGTGGGGGGGCGTGAGGATAGAACGCCTTACTATCCAACCCCCTCACCCAACCCTCTCCCGCAAGGGGAGAGGGCTTTCAGCCTGTTTCTTTTTTCTTTTATCTAGCTTTGTTACTTCTCCTGCTTTCGCAACGGCGAGCCTGTCATCGAGCGTGGTGAAGTCCGGCTATTTCCTGGCCCCGGATTGTAAACCAACGGCGGACCCCAAAGCCTTCAATGAATGCGTCTGCCAAGCGAATATCAAAAAAGCGCAAATCGCTGGGCTTTCGCCCGAGGTGACTGCGAACGTGAATGCGGGTCTTTCGCTCTTGCCCGAGAAACTCGCTGCTGAATCCTGCGAAGGCACGCCCACCTTACCGCCCGCTGCTGGCCTCAAGGTCAATCAAGCGAGTGCGGATTATGAAATCGCCTACCAGACGCCCACCGCGCTCACCGTATTGATTACGTATTCGACCTATGGTGCGGGTTCGGAATATGCGCTCGAGGGTACGGAGGGCTTCACGTTTGACCTCACCAGTGGCCGCATCGTCGAGCCCTTTAACCATTTGAAGCCCGAGCAGGTGGCCAAGGCCGACGCATTCGTGAAGCGCGAGCTCATCAAGAAATACCCCGCCGCGCTCTATGATGAAGCGAAAGCCCGCACCGAGCCGTACCTGACCGAAAATGGCTGCGACCTGTGCACCATGTTTTATGGCAAGGATGGCTGGGTCGTCCGCTTCCAGATTGATTCGATTGCACCGCTTCCCATTGGCGAGCCAGAAGTGGTCATCCCCACTGATATGATCGCCGCCCCTGAAACCCTGATGACACAAACGAAGAGTTAGGCCCTAAATCGATTCAACACATGAGAAACGCGATGAGAAAAATAATCAAAAAGAGCAAGGAATTTTTCGCGGACCGTAGCGGCACTACGGGCACGAAAAAGTTCGCCGCTATTTTTGATTATTTTCCATCGCCCTACGGGTTGCGGCAGAAACGGTGCTCTGCTACGTTTAAACCCTTGAAAATAGCACCACTATTTCCTGCGGGTTTCGCCTTGCATAGCGCCGTTTCTGCTACGCAACGTTTCCATGCGGTGAATTGATTTAGGGCCTTATATGCTACAGGATAAAGATCGCATTTTTACCAACCTCTATGGCTTCCATGATGCTGGTTTGGCTGGCGCAAAATCCCGTGGGGATTGGAGCACGACGAAAGAAATTTTGTCGTGGGGGCGCGATACGATTATCGATAAGGTGAAAGCCTCGGGCCTGCGCGGGCGCGGCGGAGCAGGGTTCTCGACCGGCATGAAATGGAGCTTCATGCCCAAGGTGAGCGATGGCCGCCCGGCCTATCTGGTGGTGAATGCGGATGAATCCGAGCCCGGCACCTGCAAAGACCGCGAAATCATGCGTAACGACCCGCACAAGCTCATCGAGGGCTGCCTCGTTGGCGGCTTTGCGATTGGTG
>CAZOFC010000143.1:0-5417 GCA_964578965.1 uncultured Azospirillum sp. | reverse complement strand
GGCAGGATGGCCTATGCCCCGAGCTCATTAAACGCGCCCACGCGGTGATTGCCTTTGGCGCGGCAACCTGGCCGCACCAGCTGCTGCGCGCCATGCTGATGGAGCAGCTTTACCGCGCCTATACCATCACCATCGGCCATCCGTATCATGTGGGTCACTGAGTCGTGAGTCTTGAGTCGTGAGCATTAACTGTGTATCGCTGGCTGACGACTAACGACTAACGACTAACGACTTATGAAAAAACCCACACTTCTATGCATCCTCGATGGCTGGGGCGAAAGCGATGTGCGCGAGCATAATGCCATCGCGCAGGCGCACACACCGCATTTCGATGCGATGAGAGCGAACTACCCCTTCGCCCTACTCGATGCGAGCGAGCAACATGTAGGCCTGCCCTCGGGCCAGATGGGCAACTCCGAAGTCGGGCATATGAATATCGGCGCTGGCCGCGTGGTGATGCAAGACCTGCCACGAATTGACGCCGCGATTGCCGATGGCTCTCTTGCCAAAAATGCGGCGCTGTTAAATTACATTGGCGCTCTCAAAACATACGGCGGCACCTGCCACCTGATGGGCCTGCTCAGCGATGGCGGCGTGCATTCGCACATGAACCACATGGCGGCGCTGGCCAACATCATTGCAGGCGCGGGCGTGCCGGTGGCCGCGCATCTGTTCACCGATGGGCGCGACACCTCGCCCAAAAGCGCGCTTAGTTATGTTGCAGCATTTGAAGCCGCAACTGCAGCACAAGCCAACATCACCATCGCCACTATCAGCGGGCGCTATTACGCAATGGACCGCGACAATCGCTGGGAGCGCGTGAACGCAGCCTACGACGTGATGGTGGCAGGCAAAGGTAACCAAGCGCCCCATGCCACGGGCGCCGTTGCGATGGCGTATGAGGCCGACGTGACGGATGAATTTATCGTTCCCACCGCGCTTGCGCATTATGCAGGTATGAAGGATGGCGACGGCGTCCTCATGGCGAATTTCAGGGCCGACCGCGCACGCCAATTGCTGCATGCCTTGCTCGATGAAAACTTCACTGGCTTTGCGCGCGCACGCCGGGTGAAGTTCGCTGCCACCCTTGGGCTGGTCGAATACAGCAAGGCCCTCACCCCACTCATCCCGGCCATCTTCACCCCGCAAACGCTGCGCAATAATTTGGGCGAGTGGGTGGCGGCACACGGCATGCAGCAATTACGCATTGCAGAGACCGAAAAATACGCCCATGTGACATTCTTTTTCAATGGCGGGCGCGAGGCTGCCTACGCAGGCGAAGACCGTATCCTCATCCCCTCCCCCAAGGTTGCGACCTATGATTTGCAGCCTGAAATGTCAGCCCATGAGGTGACCGACAGATTGGTCGAGGCTATTACCTCTCAGCGCTATGACCTCATCGTCGTCAATTACGCCAACACCGACATGGTGGGCCATAGCGGCGATTTAGCGGCAGCCATCAAAGCCGTCGAGGCGGTGGATGTTTGCCTTGGGCGTCTGCGCACGGCGATTGAGCACGCAGGCGGCGCGATGCTGATCACGGCCGACCATGGCAATGCCGAATGCTTGCACGATGATGACTCGGGCCAGGCCCACACCGCGCACACCTTGAACCCTGTTCCATGCATTATTGTGGGTGATGCGTATAAAACTGCACCAAAAAATTTAGGCCACGGCACGTTAGCCGATATTGCGCCCACGGTGTGCGCGATGCTTGCCCTCACCCCGCCTGCGGAAATGACTGGCCGCAATTTGCTTGCCCATGCGCGCGCTTAAGCTTGCGCTCATCTGCCTGCTGTGCGCACAGCCGGCGCTTGCCCAAGCGCCAGCAGAGAAACTCAACACTACCTTGCACCAATTGGGCAAAAGCCGCGAGACGGAAGCCGCGCTCAAACAGCGCTTGGCCGAAAGCGAGCGCGAGCTTGCCGCCATCCGCGAGCGGGCCTCAGCGATCGGGGAACGCTTGCAAGCAAGCGAACGCCGCGTGACGAACGAGGAATCCGGGCTTGAGCGCGTCAACCGCGAACTGGCGGAAAAGCGTGCGGAGTTTGAAGCGCGCAAAGAGGATTACAGTAAAACGGTGCTGAGTTTATTGCGCCTTCGCCGCTTGCCGCCCACCGCCCTTTTCTCAAGCAGTGAACAGCGCGACCAATTGCTGCTTGCCGCCAGCATGCTTGAAAAAACCAATCATGCGGTCGCACAAAAAGCCGCCCTCTTGCGCCGTGATATTGCCCGCCTGAAGGAACTGCAAAGCGAATCCAAGCAGCGCGACGCCACCACCCGCGCCGAAAAAACCACCTTGCGGGCGCAGCAACTATCGCTCGCGCGCGAGCTTGCCGCACGCCAAGCCATTCAGGCGCGCCTCACTGCCGACCATGCCGAGGCGCTGGAACAAGTGACAAAACTCTCGCGTGAATCTGAATCCTTGCAGGAGCTGCTCGGTAAACTTGAGGCCAACGAAAAAGCCGAGAAAAAACTGGCAAGCGCGCCGAAACCCGCAACCAAGCTGCGCGTGTTCGATGGCAAGAAAGGCAGCGCCCGCGCACCGGTGGCCGGAACGGTGCTGCACCGCTTTGGCGAGGCGAACGCCGCAAGCGGCAATTACCGTGGCATGGTGTTCAAGGCGCGGCCGGGGGCTGCGGTGGTGGCACCCTATGACGGGGAAATTGTATTCACCGGCCCCTTCCGTGATTATGGCAACATGGTGCTGATCAAGCACCAGAACGGCTATATTTCCCTCATTGCAGGCTTGGGCAAAGTGAGTGCGGGCTTAAAGCAGGCCGCCGTGCGTGGCGAGCCCATCGGCACCATGCCAGAATCGGGTAAAACCGAAGCCTATGTCGAATTGCGTGACACAAGCGCCAAGCCTATTGACCCCGCCAACTGGTTCGCTAATGTCGAACCCTAGGCGGCGTACTCGCCGTCATGCTACCAACTCGCACATAACCCGCACAGGATTGTTCATGCCCCAGCTTTTCCGCTTCGTTGCCGCCGTGATGCTCACCACAACGGTTGCGCAGGCAGCGGTGCCCTCCGCCCCCGCCAAAGCCAGCGAAAACTCGACCTACGAGCTACTGAACCTGTTTGGCGAAGTGTTCGACCGCGTGCGCAGCGATTATGTCGAGCCGGTGACGGACGACAAACTCATCGAATCGGCCTTGAACGGCATGCTTGTCTCGCTCGACCCACACAGCAATTACATGACCGAAAAGCAATTCGCCGACATGCGCATTCAAACCAAGGGTGAATTTGGGGGCTTGGGTATTGAAGTGACGCTCGAGAATGGCCTTGTGAAAGTGGTCTCGCCGATCGATGATACCCCGGCCGCGAAAGCGGGGCTCAAGCCCGGCGATTTCATCAGCGAGATTGATGGCGTGGCCGTTATGGGCCTGACGCTGCAAGACGCCGTTGATAAAATGCGCGGCACCATTGGCAGCACCGTCAAGCTGCAAGTGCTGCGCGAAGGGCTGAAAGAGCCGCTCAAAGTGTCGATCAAACGCGACCTGATTAAAATCCAATCCGTGCGCTCGCGCACCGAGGACGATGTGGCCTATGTGCGCATCACCTCCTTCTCGGAAAATACGGCCGAGGCAATGAAGGCCGCCTTCGAAAAAGAGAAGAAAACCATCGGGCCAAAACTCAAAGGTGTCGTGCTTGATTTGCGCAACAACCCCGGTGGCCTGCTCGATCAAGCGGTCGAGGTCGCGGATGCTTTCCTTGAGCATGGCGAGATTGTTTCGACCCGTTCGCGCAAGCCCGAGGATTCGCGCCGCTACAGCGCAAAACCGGGCGATATCGCCAAGGATATGCCCATCGTCGTGCTCATCAATGAAGGTTCGGCCTCGGCGTCTGAAATCGTCGCAGGGGCACTGAAAGACCACAAACGTGGCGTGGTAATGGGCGCAAAATCCTTCGGTAAAGGCTCGGTGCAAACCGTGATTCCGATTGAAAACCACGGCGCGATTCGCCTCACCACCGCGCGTTATTACACCCCTTCCGGCGTGTCGATTCAAGCCAAAGGGATTGTGCCTGATATTGCGGTTGAGCAAGCCAAAGTCGAGCCACTCAAGGCCAGCACCAACTTCTCGGAAGAGAGCTTGCCGGGCCATCTGGTGAATGATCAAGGCAAGGACGAGGAGCCACAAACTCCTGCCGCGAACGACAACAAGGACCCCAAAAAAGACAGCAAGAAAGAGACTAAAAAAGACGTGAAGAAGGATAAGGACGGGGCGAGCGATTACCAGCTCAGCCGCGCGCTTGACCTGATTCGTGCGGTCTCGATTTACAATAAAAACGGGGCACCAGTAACGGCGGGCGAGGAAGCAAGCGCTGCCCCCACCCCGGCTGCTGCAGGAAAGAAATAGACGCGAAAAGTCGTTAGCGAACAAGGGACCCCCGCATGGCAGGTGAGCGAAAAAAATCCGTTCGATTCCCGCAGGTGCAGGGTGTCATCCTCTGGGCGTCTATCACTGGCTTACTTGCCCTTGGCATCCTCACCACGCTGATGGATTTTGCGGCGCTGCCGCTTGCCGAAGCCACCCGAGCAAACGAGCAGCGCCAGCGCTTTGTCATCAACGCCAAAACCGGTGAAATTTCCCTAAGCGATACCAGCCCGGATGCCGCTGCGACCCCCGCAAGCGCGTTTGATGTGGCAAGCGTTGCCGATGAAGCAGCAGCGCAAGAGCCCGCACCTACTACTGAGCCTGAGGCAAGCCCTACCGCACCCCCTGAAACCACTGAACCTGAGACTGCCACACCCGCAGAAGCACCCACAAGCGAACCAACCACGGCAACAGAACCAGCCCCTGCACCAGTGACCGAGGCAGCACCCACCGCAGTTGCGGAAGACCCCGCCCTGCCCGAGAACACCCCGCGCCTGCGCACCACCCCCTTGCCGATGGATACTACCATCCCGCCGCCGAGCAAAAAAAGCCTGGTCGCAGCCCCCGCACCCGAGGTGACCGAAACCGTCGATGGCGTGCGCATCCCTAAGCGCGGGGCGAATGACATCACCGCCGCCACACTCTACGCCCACCGCTTCACCCGTAAGCCAGAGCAGATTCTCATTTCCTTCGTCGTCATCGATGCAGGGATCGACCCGCAATCGGTTGGCCTGCTCATGGCGCTGCCACCAGAGATCAGCATTGCCTATTCGCCTTATAGCCGCGCACAAACGAATTTCAGCGAGCAATTGCGCAGTGTCGGCCACGAAGCCTGGACGATGCTGCCTACCATGAACGACCGCTACCCGAACGACGACCCGGGCCCCCTTGGCATCATCGGCCAAATGCCATCTGAGGAAGTGCTTCGCCGAACCAAACTGCTGATGGGCGCGGTTGCTGGCAGTGTCGGGTTCGTCATGCCGCCGGATGAAACAGTCAGCCTGCATGCGGGCACCTTGGGCCCCGCCATTGCCG
>CAZOFC010000142.1:357-5430 GCA_964578965.1 uncultured Azospirillum sp. | reverse complement strand
GCTACACTGAGGCTGGCCAGCATTTTTGCCGTTTCAAGTGTGCTCAGGCCGCGTGTAGTGGCGATATCCTGTGCGATTTCCTGCCATTGGCCGGGCGGTGTGAGGGTGCCTGCACCGCTAGCCCAGAAGCGGGCTATATCGGTCTGTTCAGGTGTGCGCACGGTGCTGTTAATGGCACCGAGTGCTTTGACCTCATTGAACGCATCCGTATATTCCTGCGAGGTAAGCGCTGGCGGCGCATCCGGGCGGAATTGATCGCCTTCGTGCAGTGTCCATGGCGTTACGTTCGGCCATTGCGGCAATAATCCCGGCGCAAATGCGGGGGGCGTTGGCTCCCAGAAGCCGGGGCCATCGGGCGGGGTGTAGCTAACGCTGGCGGTTGAACCATCGTTCGCACGCAGGGCAATCACCTCGTTGGCGACGCTTGCGCCGTAAGCCAAGCCTGCTTGCGTTTGCGCACTGTTGCCTAATGTGGAGAGACTTTGCGCATACTGACTATCGAGCATGGCCTGCTGGCCGGGGAATAGCACGCGCATGACGTTATAGGCCGCACTCGCAGACGCTGCATCGACCGACATATCGAGCCCATCTGGCCCGGCGAATACATTGAATCCTTCATAGGGCGAACCCTCGATGGCATTGACCGCATCGAACACGGCGGTTTGCACCATGGCCATCGCGCGCGCCGCCACTGGCGGCGGCATGCTGCTCGCGCGGATGGCATCGAGTAATACGTCATTCCAGGTTAGGATCATGTTCATAGCTTGCCTCGTTTTTATCTATTTTGCGGATTTATTAACAGATATTAATAAATACTGCAATGCGTAAGTAGTTGCCATGAACCACTATTGACCAACACGCGATCGCTGATTAGAAAACGCGAGCGCAAGCGTTTGGAGTCGGGGCGTAGCGCAGCCTGGTAGCGCGCCTGCTTCGGGAGCAGGAGGCCGGAGGTTCAAATCCTCTCGCCCCGACCAACAAAAAAGCCACCCTTATGGGCGGCTTTTTTTGTTGATTGGCAGACATTTTAACCGAAGCAGGAGGTTCATCATTTACTGAATGAGCGCAAGCGAATTTAGGAAATGACACGAGCGCCCTCGCGCGAGAAAAATCCTCTCGCCCCGACCAGCTATTTAGAGTAAGATATTTATCAGACGATGTTTGAAATTGAATCCAAAATAGCTATAAAATGGCGTTATGCAGAAAACTAACAAGCTTCGTAGCGCATTCTCCTTAGTCGAGCTCTCAATTGTTCTCGTAGTTCTTGGTTTGCTGGTTGGCGGAGTCCTATCGGGCCAAAGCCTAATTCGTGCGGCGGAGCTGCGTGCGGTAGTCACAGAACGCGACCGCTACACCACGGCTGTATCTTCGTTCCGCGACAAGTATTTTGCGATACCTGGTGATTTTACAATGGCCACCCGCTTTTGGGGTGACCAAGCGAGTGGTACAGCAGCATGTGCCGATGCAGCCATCCCTGATGGCACACCAGGTACCTGCAATGGTGATGGGAATGGAAATGTTGGCACAAGCGGGCCTGCCCAACCTGAGGGGCTTCGTGCATGGCAGCATTTGCAAATGGCTGGCTTGATAGAGGGAACTTATACGGGCTTCACCAATGGCGCGCCTACACCAGCATTGCCCGGAACCAATGTGCCTAGAAGCAAGCTTGGGCGCGCCGGCTGGGGAATTTATTATCGTGGCGGTGCAGGTAACTGGATTTGGGAGCAATCTGGAAATTTTCTACAGATTGGCACAAGTGAAGTTAATGGCCTGTTTGCGGGTACCATGAATCCAAGTGAGGCGTGGAACATAGACACCAAGGTGGATGACGGAATACCGGTAACCGGTGCTTTGCTTGGCACTGCGGCCACAACAGCCCCTTGCGTGAATCCTACTCCTGCTTCTGGCCCACATACGGATGCACCAGCCAATCGCGTATACGACCTAGCCCAGACAGCGACAAACCTCTGTGCGCTCTATTTCAAACTAAATATGTAAATATAAAAATGAACCCTTTACGAGGTTCAAACAGGCTACATTTGTTTAGTTAGAGACAATCCGCGCTCACAGGCAAAAACACCCGCACGGTGGTGCCCTGCCCGGGCGCGCTTTCGAAGCGAATCTCACCCGAGTGATACTCGATGAACCGCCGCGCAAGGTGCAGGCCAAGGCCCGTGCCCTCAATGTGCGACGTACGTTTATCACGGTGGAATTTTTCACCCGCACGGGCAATCGCCTCGGCCGACATACCTGCCCCTTTATCCGTCACCACGATCTCGATGCCGTTTGGTTGGGGGTTTAAGCGCACGGAAACTTTTTCTTCCGGCGGTGAGAACTTCAAGCCGTTACCAATCACATTATGCAGCGCATATTCGACCAACCGCTTATCGCCAAAATAGTGCACTGGCCCCTGCCCCAACTCGCACTCCATACGGCTATCATCGAAGCATTCGACTACCCCTTGAACCGCCTCGACCATATCGAACATGTCGGGGGCGAAGACTTCCTTACCTTCCTCGACCAGGCTTAGGCGCAGCACATTATCAAGCAGGCCGACAAGGCGTTTCACCGCATCATCAATCTTTTTGAATTGCGAGGCACCTGCCCCTTTATGCAGCTCAGGCGCTTTTGCTGCGAGCAACTGCGACGCACCTGAAATGATGGCAATCGGGGTGCGGAATTCATGGCTGACCAGATGGATGAATTCCTTCTGAGCGTTGCTTAACTCACGCTCACGCGCCAATGCCTCGTTCAGGCGATAATTTTCAAGTGATGCGCGGTGGCGCTCCATGGCATAGCGAACTGAGCGGTAAAGCCCCATATTGTTGTATTCGCCTTTGATAAGAAAATCCTGCGCACCAGCCTTGAGGCATTTCAAGGCTTTATCCATATCGGCTTCGACCGTAATCATCACGATGCTGAGCTCGGGCCGTGCGCCAAGAATCATGGTGGTTAAATCCACCCCGTGAATATCGGGCAGGTTCATATCGAGCAGCACGCAATCGAATGGGCGCGGTGTGCTCGCAATCGCAAGCATGGTCTCATCGCCGCTATCCGCCTCGACAATGATCGTATCTGGCGGAGCTACTTCGCGGATGCGCGAGCAGATCATTTTACGATCGAACTCCTGATCATCCACGACCAGAAGATGCAACGGTTCGGCGCGTTCAGGAAATGGAAGGGGATAGGACATGATGCCACCTACGATTGAGTAATCTACAAAATCACTCAATCAAGTTTTGGCCATGAATGCAACTGGAAAGCATTCCGTTTTGGGTACTTCGGCGGGGAATAGGCTGGATGCGATATTTACGCAATGCATGCCACGTGCATGCAAATGCTAAGCGCTGACTCCCTGCGCCAGCGCTGGCTGGTGCTTGGCCACATATTCTGCTTGGTGAATGGTGTGGCTAGGTTTGTCGCTATGTGCAGCATGTTCTTGTGCGATTTGCTTGGCGGTGGCGTTCACCTCCACTTCCTGCATTTCGCCTTTTTGATTGGGCACGTAATGCTTCGTCCATGGGTTATTATCGAGCAGGTTGATATGGGTGCGTAGCTCGGCGGCAATGGTTTCGGCTTTCACCCCAAGCACCTCGCGCGAGGCCATGTAGCCCGCCATATTCTCGATCAGTGCCTCACGTTTTTCTGGCGGCTGGCGTAAAATAAGTTCGGCCGTGGCACCAATCACGCTTTTATCAACGCTATCGTCAGGCTTCACCCCTGCGCCATGGCCTTTGGAGGACAGTGCAAGCATGAGTTCGGAGAAGAGATTCGCCACCACGAATACGCCGCGGAACAATACCGTTTTCCTCACGGACTGGTTTACGCTTTCGCCGCCGACACCGTAGTATTTATTGTAGGTGCCTTTTGCATGAAGCAGTGTCGCGGCCATGTAGCCATAACCCGTCGCACGCAGTGGCTTTTCCTGGATCCAATCAAGTATGCGCCCAAGGCCTTTACGCTTCTCGTCGCCCTCCATAGGCTTTTTCTCTTTGATGGTAAGGCCTGCAATCGCCGAGGCAGCCGTTACCGATCCAAGCCCTACATCCCACCATTCGTCCTTGCGCTCTTTTAGAGCTTTGGCAAGCACTTCACCCTCGAGCCCTTTTACGGATCTGGTGGCGCGATAGCCCGCCGCAGCCATGAGCGCTAAACCAACGCCAACATACACGGAGTTCAGTGTCTCGGAGGGATACTTTGCGAGCGTGTGGTTGATATTGCCCCAAAAGCCACGATCTTTTTCTTCCATGGAGGATTTAAGCGTGCTGCCCTCTGGCACCTCGATGCCCTGATTCCGCAAATGCGCATAAATTTTTCGATTGGCCGAATTGATGGTATTAAGAGACTGATCCCGCGAGCCGTAGAATGTCAGTGCCAGACTTCCGAGCCCATACCCTAAGCCGGCAAAAATATTCACCTTGTTGAAAAAGTTGGTATGATTGCCCTTCAATGTTTCCGCGACCGGTACCAGCTCATCCTTATACTGGCGGTAGGCATAGGTAAGATAGGCGGCATCCCCGATGTTATAGGATAAGCCTGCCAGTTTTAAGGTAGCATTACTCAATTTATCTTTGCGGCTTCGCTTATCGCCCTCATCGGCGGTGATGCTAGTCACGGCCCCGGTGATACCAAGGCGATGCAATTCAACCGTCAGCTCATCTGCATCCTTAAATCCACGCACTTCGAGGGCCGGCTTACCATCGTGCACGATGGGCACGCATTTCCAACCCAGGTCACGTATCGCCTGCTTCTTGGCGCGTAATTCATTGCTCGGTGCATCACCTGCCGCGAAGAGATACGCGCGCATGCCACCAGCCTCGTTGGTCAGCACCTGCACTGAATCCAAAAGCGAACCAGACTGATAGCGATAAACGGTCAACCACGTACTCCATATGTTTGAGCACTGCCTTTGATGCACAGAAACAGGACTCTTCCAACCTACAGAGTAGCAGATAAATGTGACGGTTTGATGTCAGCGCCGCAAAAATACACGCCATCAAGGCATTGGTTTTTATGAAGCAAGCTATCCCCCGATGCTGCAATGCAGCATCGTTTATGCTTGGCAAGCGCAGC
>CAZOFC010000142.1:0-347 GCA_964578965.1 uncultured Azospirillum sp. | reverse complement strand
AGAGGGACATTATGGCATTCATGGGCGGTAAAGAAAAACGCAAGGTAGTGATTTCCGGCATGCTCGGGAATGGGCTCGAATGGTACGATTATGCGCTTTATGGCCATATGGCGATTGTCTTTTCGAAACTATTTTTTCCGGAAGGGGATGCCAGTAAGAACCTCATCCTGACCCTGCTGATTTTTGCCTCGGGCTTTGTTTCACGCCCGTTGGGGGCTATTTTCTTTGGCCGCATTGGGGATAAGTTTGGCCGCAAAAAGGCCCTCACCCTCTCGATGATCATGATGGCCGTGCCCACTGGTTGTATTGGCTTACTTCCATCCTATGAGGCAATCGGCATTGCGGCA
>CAZOFC010000141.1:2129-5483 GCA_964578965.1 uncultured Azospirillum sp. | reverse complement strand
ACCGGTTGGCGGTGATGGCGCTGCTGCCTTACCTGCTGGTGGGCGTGCTATTATGGTTTTTGCTGCACCATGCGGGTGTGCACACCACTCTGGCTGGTGTAATGGTAGGCTTGGCCATACCGTTGCGTGATGCGAAGCAATCCTCGCGCTCGCCACTCAACACTGCCATGCATTTTCTGCACCCATGGGTGAGCTTTGCGATTCTGCCGCTATTTGCGTTCGTGAGCGCCGGGGTTTCACTTGCGGGGATTGATAAAGCCGCATTGCTTGCGCCGCTGCCACTGGGGGTGGCGCTTGGGTTATTTGTGGGCAAGCAGATTGGTATTTTCGGTAGCACCTGGCTGCTGGTGAAAACGCGCCTTGTGGCGCTGCCAGAAGGCACTAGCTGGCCACAAATCTATGCGGTGGCGTTGCTTGCAGGGATTGGCTTTACCATGAGTTTATTCATTGGTTTTCTAGCGTTTGATACGGCTGATATGCAGCATCAGGTGAAGCTGGGGGTGATTGTGGGCTCAGCCTTGTCCGCAATTCTCGGCGCGGTGGTGATTCGCGCCAGCACGCGCCAAAAAATCTAATCGCCCGGGCGCGGAAAATCAATCCACCCCACTGTAATTTATACTTATTTTTTTTCGCCCAAAACCTTCATCAAATTTTAACAATATTCTGGCATGCTCAGGATTCACGGAGATGAATGATGACGCAAGAAACGCCAGCACCGACCGCCCCTGCCATTGATTGGGCAAAAATCGGCAGCCCTGCGTGCGACACTGGTGCGCAGACCGAGCTGCAAAAGGCGCTTGGCTTACTCGACGCAAATGGAAAACCCATCCTGGGTGCGGATGGAAAGCCGGTAAAGCCAGATTTTTCCCGCATTGTTGAGGTTATGCCCCAACTGCTGGTCGAGGGGCCGGATGGCCGCGACCACTGGGACGCACGCATTGATATTGCGACGGGGACGGTTCAAAATGGCCGCTATGTTCTCGACCCTGATAAGAATAAAGCTCGGCAGCCAGATGCACATTTTAATACCCCGGAAGTGATGGCGATGATCCTGGCGGTGGCGCAGCGGGCGCACGCCAGTGGCGTAAGTCTAGATAGTGTTAAAATACAAGATGTTGCTGATGCGGCATGCCCCATTCTTAACAAGATAACGGGGGTCGAGGCGCCCAGCTGCAATATAAGTTCACCCGCGCGACGATAAAAATAACCAAAATTAATAAAACCTTAATAAAATTGTCACACTTCATTAACTACACATGCTTTATAACTAATCATTCACGCTAACCCGCAAGCACGGAACAAAAATACCAAGGAGACGACCATGGCCCAAGACAACACCAACCCACAAACCGCTAAACCTTCAGGGGGTGCGGTCCATGTTGCGGAACCCACCGAGGCCCCGGCAGCGGATGCACCCGCGCCCGCACCGGCAGCGCCATCGACAGATAGCGGCGGCACAGATCGTTACGATACCTACACGGTTCAGCCCCTTGACAACGTGGGCATCATGGCCAACGAGCTATTTGACAAAAACCCAGGGCTTTACCCTTCGCCTGCCGCTGCACAGCGCGCGATCATTAATTTTAACAACAGTTTCAGAAATCTTCCACGCTCGCAGCGCCCTGAAGGCTGGCGCCTGATAACTGATGGCGAAGGTGGCATTGATTGTACCGGCAACAAAGTAAATCGCAGCTGGCTCATTCAGCCAAACCAAATCATCTACTACCCAGAAGCACCCAACGAGATTGTTGACCCCAAAACGCATGATAGAAACTGCCCACCCCCACCACCGCTAGCTCCTGCTGGGGAAGCGGAAGTGCCAGATGCCCAAGAGCCCCCTGCAGCACTGCGCCAAGTGCGTCGCAGGGTAGTAGAGTCTGAAGGCATGGCGGCGCGTTTGCCGATCTATGCGCCCTCGACGAACCTGGCCGGCGGTCGCAGCTCGGACCCACAAGATATCGCCAACATGCTGCCCTTGCTGCGTGACGTGCCCAAACAGCCGCACACGGCGGCACGCGCGGCCAGCTCGCACAACCCGCTTGGCATCCAGACCTTTGCCGATCTTGGTGCCCGCATTCTGCGTGTGGCCCCGTTCGTGCCAATTCCACTGGGTAACCCTGCCACGGCAAGCCTTGCGCTAACACCAATTGGCCTTGATATGGATACGCGCGGCCGTGGCCTAGGCCATGAGCGTGAAGGCAGTGGCGCGACGGTACAAGATAGCGCCAATGACCATTTCCGCATGGATATTCTGCCATTCGGCCCTGATGGTTTGTTTGCGCCTTCAAGCAAAACCAAGCGCGATGCAACCTTGCTCTGGGGCGTGGGCATTACCCATGACGAGCAGGGCCGAGTCGTCGATATTAAGACCGGCGAGCGCGCTGGCCTGCTCAACCACAACGAAATTTACAGCCAGATGGGCGAGGGCGAGAATATTCTGGCCATTACCTCGAACCAGCGCTCGGAGCGCACCGGTGGCGAGAAGCAAAACTGGCGCCTGCAAGGCAAGCCCTCGGGCCCCAAAGGCATTCCGCTGGGCAACTACGAAATCGCGAGCTACATTGATAGCCGCTATGCTTCCGGCGCGCTTGATAATGCGCTGAATGCCCTTGATACGGACCCAAGTCAGGCCAACTTCCAGCAGGCAATCGCGCTGACCAACCTGCGTGCGAACCTGACCGGCATGACCAACTACCCTGTGCGTGCGGATATCAGCCAGCCGCTCGATGGGAAGGGTCTTGATTGCCTGAACCCACGCGAGATGCTGCTTTACAGCCGCGAGCGCCTCATCGAAGCGGCGACGGCCAAAGGCTACACCGTGAATCCTGATGAAATTGCCGTACCACAATCCATCAGCCGTGCCGAGATGCGCGCGCAATTGATCGATTACTACACCGAAACGGCGCTGGTGAAGCCGCAATCCTTCCCGGATGTGTTCGAGGAAGTGACCGGCAAAAAAGCGAAGTACGACAAAGATGATGTCGAGCAGCGCCGCGCGGTTGCCACCGAGTTTGCGGATAGCTTGCCCTACCTTCAGACCTATCCTGAAAACGGCTACTCGATGGAGCATCTTAAGCCATACTACCTCTCGCCACGCGAGCAGTTCAGTAGTGTCGAGCGCTTCGAATACACCTCGAAAACGCCACCTAAGGATGCCTCGGTACTCGCCGCAGGGATGGAGGCACTGGCCAGTGACCCCGAGAACGTGCGGGCAATCCTCAAAGCAGCCGAAACAAATGATCTTCTCGCGACCTCGATTGCCATGCGCGATAAGGGCTCAATTGCTGCACCAAAATGGTTCGATAACCACAAGGGTGGCCTGAACCGTAACGACGAAGTGGCAGCGGTTGCCGC
>CAZOFC010000141.1:0-2119 GCA_964578965.1 uncultured Azospirillum sp. | reverse complement strand
TACTCGGCTGAGCTGATGGACCTTGATTTCAGCAAGGACGCATCGCGTGATAACGTGATTCGTAACCTGCCTGCGATTAAAGCAAGCCTTGGTGCCAGTGCCGCAAGCGACGAGATTGTCGCCCTGCGTCAGCGTGATCTGCGCCAAATGCCAACCGACGGTAAGGATGGTAAGCCGATTGCCCCCGGAGCTACGGCCAACAACCTGCTGCATGTGCTGGCACAGGATACAAAGTTGCTTGCAACCTTCGATGAGAACATTCGTAAATCCTCGGCCACCCCGGAGGAAGCGGAAGCGAAGATTGAAGCGCTGCACCAAGCCGTTCTTTACGCCAAGGATCACGTGACCGAGCGTCATACCGGCTTTGGCAAACGTGAAGCGCTTGCCGTCTCGCATACCGAACTTGCGGCCTATGCCTATCAGCACAGTGAGAAGTGCAAAGAAGGGGGTGAGCCAGTTGCTGTGATCAATGGCTACTTCGCTAACCCGAACACAAACGCTACCGCATTATCGGCACTTAACGAGAAAGATCCGAAGCTGATGTCGGCGCTTGTTTTACAGACCCTGCGCGATAATCCAGCGTTACAAGAGCCAGTGCTCGATCAGCTTGATGAATTCGGCAAGAGCCGCATGTTCAGAAAGGCCGAGCAGGATGTGCTTGCCAACACAATTGGCGCGTTGCTGAAAGCCGAGAAGGCAGGCAATGAGGGTAAAGTGACGGCATTGTCGATGAAACTCGATGGCTTGTTGAGTGACCCGGCCTATGCGGTTGCGGCGTCGGACTTGTTCGTTGCCACTTCCACCACAGTCGCGGGGGGCGTCGATGGGCGCACTGCACTGACGCGCACGCTGACCACCACGGTCGATGCCGCGGCTAAAGGCAACAGCAATGCTCTGCCGGGGTACAGTGTGGGGGGCGAGCAATTGCTCACGAACGTTTATACTGCCGTTACGACCTTCGACCCTGCGAATGCGGAAGCGTTGGCCGCGGAAGGGGCGCGTGTGCTGAATAACCGCTACACCTCGACCGGTAAGATCCTGCCGTTCATCATCACGCCTAACCCATACAGGAGCTCGAAGAAACCTGATGAACCAGATCCCGAGCTACCGCGTGATAACCCACCAACACCTCCAGATCCAGGTTGTAAGTCAGAATGTGTTGTACCAACACCGCCACAGCCACCAACGGATGTGCCGCTTCCACCGACACCCCCACCAACGCCACCAGCACCGAAGCCACCGGTAGATGTGCCTGTTCCTCCGGCTCAACCGCCAGTGCCGCCAGCACCCAAGCCACCGGTCGATGTGCCGTTGCCAACGCCGACGCCAATTACGCCGACGCCAATTACGCCGACGCCGCTGCCGCCGACGGATGTGCCGTTGCCGACGCCACCAGCGCCGCCACCGCCACCACCACCCAAAGGCAAAGGTATATAGTGGTTGCAGCTATCTGACCATCAAGGCCCCGGAGCAATCCGGGGCCTTTTTGTATGGGCGGCAAGCAGTTACCGGCCCTGGATGTGCCCCATGCCGAAAGCGTTGACATCCGTGTCGGTTTGGCTTAGCAGGAAAAACCTTTTCCGAGTGGACAAGGCGTGTGGAGGGGTGGTCGAGTGGTCAATGGCAGCGGACTGTAAATCCGCCCTCTTAGGAGTTCGAAGGTTCAAATCCTTCCCCCTCCACCAGTAGACTGAGAGCCAGTCTCAGATATTTTGGCCCTAAGAGGCCCAATACCCCTAAAGATACCCTAGGTACCGAATAGGTACCAAACTTAATCATGCGCAATTCAGATAATGATCCAAATGAGCAGCTATGTTTACGGACTGGGCATAGCTAAACTTAGGTGGCAAAGCGTTGCCAATTAATAGAGCTAGCGCAGCCTTTGGAATATTTGTTGGGAATTTATAATTGGCCGGAAATGACTGCAATAGCGCGGCCTCTCTAGGTGATATGACTCTGTCTTGCTCAGGATGCAAGAATCTGCCCTTTGAAGGATTCAAACAACCTCCCGTTATTGTTGTAGATATATCATCCCAACGCAGTCTGCCGTAGATATCATTAAACCCAACGTTCTTTCCTTTATGGCAGTCAAGCACATACTTAGCGGGCAAGTCTTTCC
>CAZOFC010000140.1:0-5495 GCA_964578965.1 uncultured Azospirillum sp. | reverse complement strand
TGCTCGGGCTACTGCCCTCCCAATGGCGCGCCGCTTCGCGGGCTGATGGCTCGCTCGGTCTGCTGACCTCGCATGATTGAGCGGGGTTGTTAGTTGAAAATCGGCGGTTTGCCAAGCGATTTATGCCTGAAATTGCACTCTAATTCACGCGAAAGAACAAACTACAGCCGTTATTGGTGAAGGTCATGTTATAGTTGGCATTTGGGCTGTTAAAGCTTGTAACGCAGCGCGTGGAAACGACAGGTAGCAGATTGGAATCATAATGGGCTAAAAACGCACCCGTGCCGGGCCGGCCATCGTCGATTTTTGTGTCGATGCTATAGGCCTCATCAGGGCGGATGATGCCGCCGACCAACCCACTCGTCGTTCCTTCCGCACCGAACTTTATAAAATGCCCGATACTTCCATGGATGTCTGTTGCACCACCTCCACCCGGCCCCACATAGCCAAGCCTGGCACCCCCTCGGCCCACACCGACGGCGGGAAACTCAACACCCGTAGCCTGCGTCTCCGACAATGTCGATGTTTGCGAGTAACGGTAGGCTCCCTCAATCAGGCCCGCCAAACTCAACTGTTCCCACACGCGATAGGTCTCACTGCCGCTTCCTGAACCATTAAAAATCAATCCATCCCCATTGCCATCGCAGGTGCCGTCGGCGCTGTTCACCGCCGCCCCTGCATTGTTCGTGCAACTGGTAGCGGCTTTTGCGCCCCAAAATGAAGTGGCATTGGTCATGTCGCTTGGCAGCGCAAAATATTTATCACGAAACGTAAAAATAGCGGCGCGGTACTTGTCATGTGCTGTGGTAATTTTTCGCAATTCCGACGCCCGGATCAAAGCTTGGCCAGAGAGCACCCCACCGACCAACAGCCCAAGAATAACCAGCACAATGCTGAGTTCCACCAGCGAGAACCCGCGTAATGCCGCCTGCGCGGGTTTAATGTCGTGATGCATCAATGAACTTTGAATCACGCCACCGCGCAATGCAAGTTATTTATAAATAATAAATTATATTTAAAATGTAAGCTATATCCCGCGCTTACCGCGGGCAACGCTGGCCACCCCCGTGCGGCATACTTCCACCAGCCCCAGCGGTTTCATGAAAAAGAAACTGTCATCCCGGCCTTGTGCCGGGATCTCCCGTCACGAAGGCTTCATACAAATCTGTCCATTCGGGATTCAGTCGCCCAATGGCATCGCATTTAATTTCGCGCCGCCAACGCTTGATTTGCTTTTCGCGCAGTATCGCTGCTTCGATGTTGGGCGTGACTTCATAATATAGAAGTTTATCGACGTTATATTTATACGAAAAGCCCTTAATAAGCTTGTTTTTGTGTTCATACACGCGGCGCATCAAATCATTCGTGACGCCGATATAAAAAACATTGTGATGCGCATTGCTGAGAATATACACATAGAAAAGCTCGGCCATATTCTTTCCTAATTTCTGGGGATCCCGGCACAAAGCCGGGATGACAGCGTGTGCCTATATTCCGCGCTTGCCGCGGGCAACGCTGGCCACCCCCGTGCGGCACACTTCCACGAGCCCGAGCGGTTTCATGAGGGCAATGAAGTTATTTACCTTCTCGGTGGTGCCGGTGATTTCAAACACAAAACTTTCGATGGTGGTATCGACCGGCTTCGCGCGGAAAATATCGGCAATGCGCAGCGCCTCGTTGCGGTGTTCGCCCGCGCCCGCCACCTTCACCAGTGCCAATTCGCGCTCGACAAACGGGCTCTCAACCGTAAGGTCATGCACCTTGTGCACTGGCACCATGCGCTCAAGCAGCGCCATGATGTGCTTAATTTTCGCGGCCGAGCCACGCGTTACCACCGTGATGCGGCTCAGGTTGCGCTTCGCATCCACCTCGGCCACCGTCAGCGATTCAATGTTATACCCCCGCGCCGAGAACAGCCCCACCACGCGGTTAAGCACGCCGAATTCATTATCCACCAGCACGGCGAGAATATGGCGGTCTTCGAGCACCACCGCGTCGGGGATGTCATAGACAATATCAAGGGTTTCAGCGGTCATGATCTACTCATCCTTCGTATCATCCCCGGCGATTGATCTTCCGCCGCGAGGTTTGCCTTGTATTGTTTTGACCCATTGAGTTGTCTGCTCTTCGGCAGCGTCTCTCTCTCGGCAATAAATATTTTCATACGTGCCAAGATGCATCGACATGATGCGCGTGCGCTCGGCCTCGACGTCCGGTGATAGGTTGCGCTCTCGATGATAGTGTCTTACTAAACCGGCTAAATCTGCTTCCACAGCATCGTCTATATAAAAATAACGCGCATTGGCGATTGACTCTTCATCATCACCAAGTTTTCGGCGGGCAGGCGCTTGATAGTCATCAAATACTTTTGCAAGTGCATCCGCATATGTGGTTCGCCACGCTGAGTACGCTTCTTTTATATGGGGTTGTTCAATAAACTCGACACCCTCGCGTTCAATCATCACCATGATCTGCGCTAATGGCACGAGATGTTCGTCGTGCAAATCTGATAGAGCCTGTTTTTCCTGTTCGCTTTGATACATTGTCACACCCGGTTCTTATCGAGCACGCGTGCGGGCTCTTCGGGCCCAAGCACCAGCTCGTGGTGTGCCGCACCAGCCGGGATCATGGGGTACACATTCTCGCTTGGGTCCACCCAGCAATCAAGCAGCACCGGGCCTTTGAACTCGATGAAATCTTTGAGTGTTGCATCCAGTTTCGCGGGGTCCTTCACGCGCATGCCGCGCAAACCAAACGCTTCCGCCATCGCCACAAAATCGGGCAGTGCATCCATGTAACTCTCGCTGTAGCGGCTGGCATAGAACATCTCCTGCCACTGGCGCACCATGCCCATATATTGGTTGTTGAGGATGATGATTTTGACAGGAAGGCGATACTGCACGGCTGTGCTCAACTCCTGAATATTCATCATGAAGCTTGCCTCGCCCGTCACACACACCACTTGCTGTTTGGGGTGCGCCACTTGCACACCAATCGCCGCTGGCAGGCCGTAACCCATGGTGCCAAGCCCGCCACTCGTCAGCCAGCGGTTGGGCTTATCATAGAGAATATGCTGCGCCGCCCACATCTGGTGCTGGCCCACATCCGTCGTCACATAAAAATCTTTTTTCGCCAGGTAATGGTTCAGCCGGCGCAACGCATGCTGAGGCTTGATATGCTTGCCCGTTTGCGCATAGCCAAAACTATCCCGCGCGCGCCAGGTGGCGATCTGCTTCCACCATTTGGTGAGCGCTTCCGCCTGCGCGGCCTGTTTTTTCTTCTTCCACAGCCCGAGCATGAGGGCGACCACCTCGCCCGCATCGCCCACGATCGGCACATCCACCTTCACGATTTTATTGATGGACGACGCATCGACATCGACATGGATTTTCTTGCTCTTGACCGAGAACGCATCAAGCCGCCCGGTCACGCGGTCATCAAAGCGCGCCCCGAGGTTGATCATCACATCGCAGTCGCTCATGCACATGTTCGCCTCAAGCGAACCATGCATGCCCGGCATGCCAAGGAATTGTTTATCATTGCCCGCAAAGGCACCAAGGCCCATCAGCGTGGTGGTGACGGGAAAGCCCGTTGCATGCACTAATTTGGTTAAGTAATCGCACGCTTCCGGCCCGGCATTCACCAGCCCACCACCCACATAAAATAACGGTTTTTTCGCGCGGGCCATCAGGTCCACCGCGCGCTCGACCAGCCGCAAATCTGCCTTTTTCACGGGCTGATAGCTCTGGCGACGGCTACCTTGTGCGCCATAATACATGCCCGTCGCATTCAAAATATCTTTTGGGATATCGACAAGCACCGGGCCGGGCCTGCCACTCATCGCCACATGAAATGCCTCATGCATGATGCGACCAAGATCGTTCACATCCTTCACCAGGTAATTATGCTTCGTGGCACTACGGGTGATGCCCACCACATCCGCTTCCTGGAACGCATCGGTGCCGATCAAATGCGTTGGCACTTGGCCGGTGATGCACACAAGGGGAATCGAATCCATCAGCGCGTCGCACAGCGCGGTCACGGTGTTCGTCGCCCCCGGGCCACTCGTCACCATCAGCACGCCGCATTTGCCGGTGGCGCGCGCATAGCCTTCGGCGGCGTGGCCCGCACCCTGCTCGTGGCGTACCAAAATATGGCGCAGTTTATTTTGCTTGAACAACGCATCATAGACCGGCAGCACCGCCCCGCCGGGGTAGCCAAACACCACCTCGGTTTCGTTATCGATCATCGCTTGAATGACCATCTCGGCACCCGTCAACTCGCGGCCACTGGCCTCGCGCGCCGCTTCCGTTTTGCGGGTTTCGCGAGGCGCCGCGCGGCGCTCACTCACCAAAAAATCCTCGGCGCTTAAGCGTACACGGCGGCTTTTCGCCTCACGCAACAAGGTGGCTTGGTGCTTGGCCGGAATCAGCTCCCACTGCGAGACCGCACCGGGGGTGACGCCACAAATATCCGCGACCGCATTGGTGCCGCCGAACTTCGCAATAATTTTTTCTTTCGTTTCCATGGGGCATGCGTTTAGCTAAACTAAACGAATAATGCAAGCGCGATTTTAGTTTAGGTGACAGCGAGGCGATCATTGCGAGGAGGCCATTAGGCCGACGTGGCAATCCAGATGAATACCCGATGCATTAATGTAGCATGTGCAGACAGTTCGACACGCTGGATTGCTTCGCTTTGCTCGCAATGACGCAGAACTCATAACGAGGATAAAATATCCGCCCCATCCCGCACCACCGGCACGCCGGGCC
The DNA here is from genome assembly GCA_964578965.1 of uncultured Azospirillum sp. GTDB lineage: Bacteria > Pseudomonadota > Alphaproteobacteria > Rickettsiales > UBA3002 > QFOX01. The sequence goes on along the minus strand of CAZOFC010000140.1, from coordinate 723 downwards.
ATTGGTTCCTAAGCCACGTCATTTGCCGTTTGGCATAGTTGCGGGTGTTCTGCTGCGCTTTACTAATCGCCTCGGCCAAGCTCATTTCCCCACGCAGATGGGCCATGAGTTCAGGCACCCCATGGGCGCGATAGATAGGCGAAAGGCAAACTAAAATTTCGTTTAATGGCACATATGGATCGAAGATTTTACTAGCGACTGGCGACTGGCGACTGGCGACTTCCATCAGCGCCCGCACCTCCTCCAGCGCGCCAGCCGCCATCATCGCCTCAAACCGCGCATCAATCCGCGCATAGGTTTCCCCACGTTCGCGCATCACCATAAAGCGATGATACGTCGCCTCAGGGAAAAGTGGTGCAGTGGTCTGCGCCTGCCACGTGGCAAGGCTCTGGCCGGTCGCCACCATCACCTCCAGCGCGCGCAAATTGCGCTGGCTGTCGCCGGGCTTTAATTGCGCGGTCATTTCGGGGTCCTGTGCTTCAAGCTGCGTGCGCACATCGCGCGCATCCATCGCCCGAAGCGGTACACGCACCGCATCCGGGATGGGCGGAATCTTGGCTAAGCCCTCCATCAGCGCTTTCACATACATGCCCGTACCACCGACCAGCAGCGGCAATTTCCCTTGCGCCCAAGCGTTACGAATCACCGGCTCCACCAACGCCAGCCAGTTCGCAACCGTCGTGGGCTGGTGAGGTTTCAACACCCCGTAAAGTGCATGTTCGG
>CAZOFC010000139.1:0-5526 GCA_964578965.1 uncultured Azospirillum sp. | reverse complement strand
CCCCATCAGTGAAGGTGGGGTGAAAATTGTGCGCGGGGCCCCCACCGTCGTGAAAGAAAAAGAATCATCGAATACCGGGCTTGCGCGCGGTGCGCCAGCGACGACCGGGCTTCTGCCGGGGAATCTCCTACCAACCAATCCGACGATTACGGGGACGCCATAATGCATTATCTTTCATTCACGCGCGTCGTGGGCGCGATGGCCTGCATACTGATGATGGCCGCGCAGGCACCTCAGGTGCACGCGGCAAGTGCGGGCGCCATTTTTTATGTGCCCATTAACCGCTCAGAACTAATTACGACCAAGACAGACATGGCCGAAGTGGTGATTACTGACCCGGAAGTGGCCAACGTGCTGGTGCATGGGAAACGCAAAGTGTCCGTCATCGGCCTTCAGGTTGGGCAAACGACCCTGCGTATTTTCGATGCGAACCACAAGCTGATCCGCAGCATGGATGTGGCGGTAACCTATGATCTACCCGCGGTGCGCAAGGCCCTGAAACAGTTCCTGCCCAACGAACATATCGGCGTGAGCATGGTGAACACCCGCATGGCGCTCACTGGCGATGTCTCGAGTGCGACGGCAGCGGCTACGGCAATGCAGATTGCCGAAGAGTTCATTTATGGCAAAACCGACGACAGCCGCGTGGCGCGCCCAGCGGTCTATGATGGGGCACAAAACCCTTCACCGGTCATTAACCTCATGAAAGTATCGGCAGGCCAGCAGGTGATGCTGCGCATCCGCATCGGGGAAGCGCAGCGCAATGCGGTGAAAAACCTGGGTGTGAGTTTACAGGCGCTGTCGGATGATTTCCCACTTAGCATCGGGACCGGCATTGGCCGCACCTTCTCAAGCGGTGTGGGCGCGACGACCTCGGCCTTTACCTATGGCTCGTATCAATTATCGAATGACACCAACTCGTTCGGCTTCATCAGCGCACGCACCAATGGCAGCACTGGCATTGGCGGCACCATTGAGGCATTGGAACGTGACGGCCTGTTCAAAACCCTGGCCGAGCCGAACCTGACCGCGCTTTCGGGCGAGGAAGCACAGTTCCTGGCTGGGGGTGAATTCCCAATTCCGGTACCGCAGCAGCTCGGCACGACGACGATCGAATACCGGCCATTCGGGGTGGCGCTGAAATTTACGCCCTATGTGCTGAGCCCTAACCGTATTCGCATTCAGGTGAACCCTGAGTTCTCGCAGGTGAGCAATGAAAACTCCATCCGCACCACGGATGGCTTCACGGCACCATCGTTCGTCACCCGCCGCGCCTCGACGACGGTGGAGCTGGCGCCCGGAGAAAGCTTCATGATTGCCGGGCTTATCCGTGATGATGTGAACAGCACCATCAGCCAGATTCCTGGTGCGGGCGATATTCCGGTGCTTGGCGCCCTCTTCCGCTCGACTGCGTTCCAGCATAACGAGACGGAGCTGGTGATTGCCGTGACTCCGTACCTTGTCGATCCGGCGAAGAGCGCGGATATTAAATTGCCAACGGATGACTTTAAGCCAGCGAGCTTCATGGAAAGTATTTTCTTTGGGGCGCTTGGCTCGACCCGCGGCGAGAAAGACCCCAGCCTCGAAGGCCCGACGGGCTTCATGACCGATAACTAGGAGTGCGTATGCATCGCCATTCTTTCCCTCGTGTGTCTGCCATCGCGGCCTTGCTTTTGCTGATGACCTCGTGCGGGATGCCGCCAAGCGACCGCGCCTACAGCTCGCGCGGGACGCCAGAATCACTCCTTGATCGCTCGTTGGAAGTGGTGACGCTGAACACTGCTACCCGTCAGGACCTTGATGACCTTGCGACATGGATTGGCCGTGATGTGCCCAGCCGCGCCGAGCTGAACTGCCCGACGAGCGACGCCAATTGCCGCGAGGCCGAGCGCATGCTTCTTAAGAAGAACGTGCCTGTGGTGAAGGGGGTCGATGGTGCCTATGCGGTGACACTGGTCTATGAGCGCATTGTCGCGCGCGATTGCAATGCAAGCTTTCGTAACCATAGCGCCAATTACTACAACACCAATCACCCCGCCTTTGGTTGCGCCATTGCCGCCAATATCGTGCAGCATGTGACCGACAAGAACGAATTTACTGCACCAGGCACCCTCGATGCCGCACCTGCCACCCGCGCCGTCACCACCTTCAAGCGCGCGCACATCCCGCGGCCTGTGGTGCCAGCCTACACCATCAATCAAGGCTTGGTGAATCAGGCGTCCAGCGCAAACTCACAGTAGGCCATCGATGCAATGCCTGCTTATCATACTTTCCAACCCTGACCGCGAGCCATGGGCCCAATCGGTGCTGGCCGCCTCGGCGAGCGCAGCGCCCTTGATTGTGGTGGCAAGCCCAGCGGATGCAGCGCGCTATCTCGTTGAGCAAGGCGTCAGCCCCAGCCATATCGTACTTGATATCGGTCATCGTGGCCACGAGGTGCTTGAGGAGATCGATGCGCTGGCCCAGCAATGTGCCGTCGGCACCCGTGTGGTCGCGGTGGGTGACACCAACGACATCCAGCTCTTCCGTGCCATTCTCGCACGCGGGGTGCTCGATTACCTGCCTTATCCGGCCAGTGTCGAGGCGGTGATTGCCGCCCTGAAGGCCCCGATTGCTGCGGCCAAGCAGCCCGCGATGCCAACCGCAAACGCCCCGTCGCGCCCCACCAACAAACGGGTGATGCTATTCATGAGCGCGGCCTCGGGCGATGGCGCTTCGACGATTGCGCTCAACGCGGCCTATGCCATCAGCCAGCTTGCGGGCGGTAACACGGTGCTCGTTGATATGGATTACCAGTTCGGCATGGCAGCAAAACACCTCGATTTGCAAAGCCAGTATGGCATTGGTGATTTGTTCGACCACCCCGAGCGCGGGGTCGATGCGATCCTCATCAAGCGTATGGTGGCAAGCTACCGTAAGCTGGATGTGATTACCGCACCCACGGAACTGCGTTACCTGCCAGTGGTGAAAGCCGAAGCGATTCGCGATTTGATCGCGACCCTGAGCGCGACCTATGACAATGTGATTATCGATGTACCGCATGTGTGGTTGCCATGGGTGGCAACGGCAGCCGAGCAATCGACCCATGTGCTGATGGTCTCGCAGCTCTGGCTGAAATCGGTCTCGCATGCGGCGCGGCTGATGCGTGCCTTACGTGAAATTGGGGTCGGCAATGACCGCATTGTTTCCATCATCAATCGCAGCGGCGCGAAGTTCAAAGAGGCCATCGAACCCAAGGATTTCGAGCGCGTCTGTGGCACGAAAATCCGTTACACCGTCGCCAATGACATTAAAACGATCGTGACAGCGGAAGCCTCGCCAAGCACGATTATTGAATTGCCGATGAGTCCCATCTCGCAGGATATCGAGCGCATCGCGCGCGGGCTGCTCGGGTTAACGGATACTGCGCCTGCCAGCGATAAGCGCGGCGGGCTGTTTTCTAAGCTAAAAGGATAGCGGCTGTGTTTGGTAAGAAAATCATCCCTGCGACTGACGCGCCAGCCCTAGGCAGCGAGGTTGCGGCTAGCGGCCTACCGCCAGCGTCGCGCCTTGCGGCCGCGAGCATTACGAGTCAAGTAGTCACCACCGGGCAAGCAGCCGATGGGCTCTCGGTGCCGCTCGTACGCTACCGCGACATGAACCTTGAGACAGCATCCTATGCCCAAGCCAAACAGACCCTGATTGGTGAGCTGCTCGACCAAATCGATTTTCAAAGCTTAGAGCAGTTCGCGATCGATAAAAAACGCGCCCGCGTGGCCGAGGCCTGCGCAAAAATCATCCCCCAAATTACCGTGCCGCTGACCGCCGGGCAGATTGCCTTGCTCACGGCACAGGCGCTCGATGAAATTCTTGGATTCGGCCCGATTGAGCCGTTGCTGCGCGACGCTGATGTCAACGACATCATGATCAATACCTCCAAGCGCGTCTATATCGAGAAACACGGCAAAATGCTGATGACCGATATTGCCTTTGCCAATGAGCAGCATCTCGTAGGCGTCATTCAGCGCATTGTGAGCCGGGTGGGGCGGCGCATTGATGAGGCGAACCCCATGGTCGATGCGCGCATGCCCGATGGCTCGCGCTTCAATGCTATTATTCCGCCGCTCGCGCTCGATGGGGCGCTGGTTTCGATTCGTAAATTCAAGCAGAATAAAATGCCGCTTTCGGCCTATCTGCCGCTGGATTCGATGAGCGCGCCGATGGCGCAGTTCTTGAGTATCGCGAGCGCTATTCGCCTGAATATCATCGTCTCAGGGGGCACAGGCTCGGGGAAAACCACGCTGCTCAATGCGCTGTCGGGGCATATCGACCAAGCCGAACGGGTGATTACGATTGAGGACGCGGCGGAGTTAATGCTGCACCAGCCGCATGTGCTGCGTCTTGAGACCCGGCCTGCCTCGACCGAAGGGCGCGGAGAGATCAGCCAGCGGCAGCTGGTGCGCAATGCCCTGCGCATGCGCCCGGACCGTATTATCCTCGGTGAAATGCGCGGCGACGAGGTGATCGATGTGCTTTCCGCCATGAATACCGGCCATGACGGCTCGATGGCGACCATCCATGCCAACTCGCCCAAGGACTGTTTGCTGAGGATCGAGAATCTGGTGGCGATGTCGTCAGTTCAGGTGCAGGTCAGTTCGCTGCGCTACCAGATTGCGAATGCGGTGAATCTCATCGTGCAGATCCAGCGTATGCGCGATGGCGCGCGGCGCATCACCCAGATTGAAGAGGTAACGGGTACCCAAGACGGCCAGATTACGACACAGACCCTGTTTTCGTATCGGGCCCACAGCATGGGTACCGATGGCCGCCTGATTGGGGAGTTTATAGCACATAATACGCGCCCGGCTGCCCTCACGCGTGCCCAATATTATGGCCTTGAGGCCGAGATGCTTGCATGTTTCAACACGGGCGGGGTAGCGTAGCGCATGGACCCATTATGGATCGCACTATTGACGGGGATTGGCGCCTATGCGGTGTTTGTGCTCGCCATCCCTAAGGCAGTCCCCAAGGAATCCGACGATTATTTGCGCAGTGCACTTGACCGATTGGCCGAGGAGAACCGCGCTGCCGAGCAGGCCCGCACCGATGTGCTGCGCGACCAGTTGAATGATGCACCGCCCCTGATTCGCACCGTTTTTGGAACCAGCGTCATGCGCCCGCTCTATGAGCAGGGCCTCGCTGCGGGGTATCAGAATGATTTTCAGAACCTGCTGGTGGTGATGCTCATCAGCTTTGGCGCAAGCCTTGCCGTATTGTTCGCGATGGGCCTTGGCACGGTAAGCCTGCCCATGGCGCTGGTGCTTGCCTACCTCATTCCCATGCGCCATTGCCGGCGGCGGATTGCAAAACGCAACGCCAAGTTCATCGACCAGTTCCCCGATGCGCTTGATACGATTGTGCGCTCGGTGCGTTCGGGCTTTCCACTTTCTGTGGCGCTCACCATGCTGGCCGAAAATGCCGAGAACCCGGTGCGCGAAGAGTTTCGTCAGGTGACGGATGAGATTGCCCTGGGCCGTAGCCTCAACC
>CAZOFC010000138.1:0-5658 GCA_964578965.1 uncultured Azospirillum sp. | reverse complement strand
CATGCAGCAGCACGGCAATGATTGCGATGACCCATGCACTCAGCCAGCCCGCACGCATCATACGGCTACCGGGGGCCTATAGCCCATCAGTGCGGCGAGTTCATCGGCCGCACTGGTGGCTGGTTTTGATAAGCGCCCACCAAGCAGTTGCAGGTTGGTGGCCCCAAGGCAGGAGAGATCGGCACGAATGACGACGGCTTCACCCCCACGTTTTTGCAGCACATGGCGTTCGCGAATATCGATGTAGCTTAAGGTCGCGATATCCTCCGCCGTCAGGCCAAAGCCCATCTGGTAGCCCAGTTCTGGGTTGCGGTCAGGCATCGCAAAGAGGGTGGCGGCTTTGCTCGCAATCACAGAACTATAGGCCCGCGAGGCACTTGCCTCGACCGCGTCGCTCATCAAGAAGGCCGCAGCATTATGCTGCGTCAGGTAGTCGCACCAGGCGCCGATGCGCGCGCTGAACAATGGGGTATCGAGAATTTTGAAGCCTTCATCGAGTACAATCAGGGTTGGGGCTTTGCCAATCGCGCCCGTCAGGCGGTGCAACAGATACCCTGACAGTGGGGCGCTGGTTTTGGGGTCGGCCATCCACCGCGAGATATCCCACGCATTGAGGGTGCCTAGGGAGAAATGATCTTCGGGCATATCGAACAGTTCACCATAGGCATTGCCTGCAACAAACTGCGCCACCGTGTTGGCAATCACCCCATCCGCCTCGCGTAGGTAGGCAACCAAGGTGCCCATGCGCCGCTGCTCGCGTGGGAGTGTCAGGATGTAATCGACCGCCGATTGGAAAAAGCTCAACGTCGCACGGTTGAGCGATACTCCGGTTGGGTCCACCAAGGTGGAAACCCAGAGCGCCAAGAACTCGCGATTGGCGGGGGTCTCTGGCAGCAAGAAGGGATTGAGCTTGCAATCAGCCGTCCCGGGGGTGCGCACCTGGCCGCCCATGGCCTCGATGAAGGGGGCGGCGCGCCCATGCACATCAAGGTACCAGATGTTCACATTCAGCTTGCGCGACTGGGTGAGCAGGAAATGCGAAAAACTCGTTCGGCCGCTACCGGGGTTGCCAAGCACAATGGTGTGGGCTGAAGCGCCGCGATGGAAATTGAAGTAATAGGGTGCATCCTGCACGGTGCTGAAGATGGTTACGGGCGCGCCCCATGGTGAGCCGGTAGCATTGCCCATAGGGGCGGCCTGGAGATTGACGAATCCAGCCAGATGGTCAGCATCGACCCCGTGCTTGCGTGAGATGAACGAGAAATTGGCTGGCAATTGCGACCAGTAACATTCTTCAAAGCGTAGGTCCTCGCGCACCACGACCATGCCTAGCCGGCTGAGTGCACGCTGCACCATGCGCACATTCGTTTCCAGTTGATTGACGCTTGGTGCAATCAAAAACAACGTGGTTTGCTGCTGGCCAAATGCCGTTTCCTCGTTGCCGCCTTGGGTGTTCATCAGGCGGTCAATTTCCATCCATTTCGCGAGTTCTTTATCGCCGCTATAGGCGAGGTAACGGGCCTGCTTTTCATAAGCCTCGCGCGCCACGTCGGCATGGGTGAAGTCAAATGTCTGGCTGATGATAAGCTCGCAGGGGATTTCAAGAAACTTATCGATGCCTGCGAGTGTGGATTCCTTATATTCCTTAAGGGTCAGGATCGCAGCAAAGCGGCGCACCCCATCGGCACTGCGCACTTCCATCGCGTTATAGCCAAAGGTAATTTCACCACTGGTCAGCACCTGCGATAAGTCGCGCTCGGGCACGGGCATGGGGCGCTCTTCAAGGTTAATCAGCTTTTCCAGAAACTCGACCTGCTCGTTGTAAAACACGCCGTTACGTTCGACCGTCGTCAGCAAGCGTGCGCCGAAGGCTTTCAGCTGATCCAGAATACGTGCACTCGTTGCGTTCAGCTCGCGCAATGATTCGAGCATCGCGTCGCTGCGCTCAAGCTTGTCGCGTTTTGCTATGAGGCTCTGTAGAAACACGCGCTTATCACGTAAGCTGACCGAGCTGCTCGCTCTCACAATCGTGACATAGAGTTCGTTATTGTAGGTGATGGTCGAGGGCTGATTGGCGCGCCATGATTCATCAATCTTGCCGCTGAACAAATCCGGGTAGCGGGCGCGGGTGAGGGCAGGCTGTTTGCGGCGCAACGTGTGCAGCCAGATCGCATAGCGCGTGTCGGCGACCGCGGTTTTAATCATCGCGCGCACCGCGCTGCGTAAGTCGCCATGGCTACCAACTTCGTAGCCAAGACCGGTAATTTTTATGGTCTGGAGAAGCTCGCCATCTTTGGTGGCAATGGTCGAGGGGTCAAACAAGCAGGCATAGGGGACAAAATCCGATTCAATCACATCGTCAGCAATATCCTGCATCGCCTCGAGTTCTTTGGCGGTACGGTCGCGCTTCTTGCGCGCGCGCGCGCTTGCTGAGGGAGTGGTCGCCATGCTAACCCATAACGTTTGAAATGATGAACGCCATCATTACCTATATGCTGCAACCCATGCACGCTAACAAGCAGTTTGCGATGCAGCAAGCCCATCCGTGAGGAGGGGCATCATTGAAAGTAAAAGGCGCTACTCCTCAACGGGAATAGCGCCTTCTCTTTTTTAGTTTAGCAGGTTGATGCTTGTCCCGAAAGTGCATCAACGATGGTTGGCGCACCAAAGATAACGCCCACACCGATACCCACGATGATGGCCATACCCCAGGATACTTTACCCATCAGCGCACCGATACCGATGACGATGATAGCAAGGGTCGCGATCCCCGCACCAACTGGGCCGGTGAACCAATCCACCACATTACAGAGCACTTCTGCAAGTGCATCAGGGGTTGCGCCGCCGCCGAAGCTACTGCCACCAGATTGTGCAAGCGCATCCGTTGGTAACAGCATCATGGCGTAGGTGGCGAACAGTGCCAGCGCCAGGTGCGTCACTTTTTGACTCATCAGGTTAATCTTCATAATTTCCACTCCTTACATTGTGCGTTTTACAAATAACCGTAATGGGGGCACCCCAAAGATCAGCCACGATTATTACGTGATTTTACCTTAGCACAGAATTGTTACAGATTTATGACAATTTTATGACAATCGTCACTTAATTGTCATTATTTCTTGATGAAGATATGCCTAAATACCACACCTGGCGAAGCAAGCGCACGCATGGAACTGTTTATTAATTGATATAAATCAGTGCCATGAAAAGATCCATATAAGCAAGCAAGCATTTCATAATACGATGCCAGCCGAATTTCATGAGGTAAAAAATTAATAAACTTGGCGGCTGCATTCTTAATAATTCGAGAATGGTGGGGGCCAGCCGTAGGGACATAAAAGAAGGCATAGTAAGGGTGAATAAGCATAAAAAATGACTCGCTATCGCCATCTACCTAACCTAAAAACTAGGCGTTCCCTCGGCATTACAGGAGTAAAAAATGCAAGATTTAGCGATTAAACTCAAGGAAATGGGCATTGTACTGCCTGAAGTCAGCCTTCCGGCGGCGAATTATGTCCCCTGCACCATCAGCGGCAAGACACTCTATGTATCGGGCCAGCTGCCGATGGAAGGCGGCAAGCCCCAGTTCATCGGCAAGGTCGGGCGCGAGTTCAGCATCGAGGAAGGTCAGGCCTGTGCGCGGCTGTGTACGATTAATATTCTTGCCCATGTCAGCAAGGTGCTGGGCGGTGACCTGTCGCGCATCAGCAAATTAATCCGTATGGGTATTTTTGTGAATGCCCCCGATGATTTCACCGACCACCCGAAAGTGGCCAACGGTGCCTCGGACCTGATGGTGAATCTCATGGGCGATGCGGGCAAGCATGCACGCTTTGCGGTTGGCGTATCTGGCCTGCCGTTTGGTGTTGCCGTGGAAGTCGATGCGACCTTCGAGCTGGTTTAACTTAAGAAGGGGACCTTGTCCCCTTTGCTACGCTAACCCCTGCCGCAAGCGGCTCGGCGTAGCCTACGCAAGGATAGTTACAGAGGACATATGAGTGATGCTGTGAAGGCTGCCCTTGAGGCAGTGCATGCCGCGTTGAATGATAACAACCAAGGACTTGATGCGCGCATTGCTGAGCTCAAGGCTGCACTCGCGCAGGCGGGGCAAAAAACAGTGACGATGGATCAGACCCGTCTGCCACAGAACAACCGCCAAGGCCGTAAGATGCTGCAGACCTATTTCAAAAAGCGCGGTGTCGTCGTCGAGTACGCGCAGCAAAGCGAGCGCAGTAGCGCGAGCCAGCCATGAGCCGCGATAGCGCGCGCCATGGCGAGGTTAGCAAACCAAGCCGGGCGCATACAAACTACTGGCTGTTTAAATCCGAACCCTCGACCTGGAGCTGGGAGCAACAGGTGAAGGCGGGTGCCAAAGGCACGCATTGGAATGGCGTGCGCAACCACCTCGCCAAGCAGCAGATGATGGCGATGAAAAAGGGTGACCTTGGCTTTTTTTATCATTCCAATGAGGGTAAGGAAATTGTCGGCATCGTCGAGGTCATCCGCGAATATTACCCGGATGATTCGGACCCGACGGGCAAATTCGTGATGGTGGATGTGAAGGCGGTGAAGCCGATGCCTAAAGCGGTGACGCTGGCGGATGTGAAGGCTGAACCAAAATTAGCGAAGATGTCGCTGGTGACGAGTATGCGCCTTTCCGTACAGCCGGTGACGGATGCGGAGTGGAAGCTCATCTGCAAGATGGGCGGGCTGAAATAGGGCACGCCCAAGAAGCGGGACCCCGTCGTAAAGACGGGGTGACAGGATAAACATTCACTGTCTGCCAATGCCCATGTTGAGCGGGGTTAGGTTTTGAGGTATCAAAGATGCTGTCGCCCCGTGTTCACCACGGGGCCCCGCTTACTGGTTCAGGGTTTCATACAAATCATGCCAATCAGGATTCGTCGCTTCAATGGTTTCGAATTTCATAGTGCGCCGCCATTTCTTGATGAGCTTCTCGCGCGTAATCGCCGCCTCAATCGTATCGTGTGGTTCAATATAGACCAGTTGCTTAATGCCATATTTCCGGGTGAAGCCATCGGCCGCCCCTGTTTTATGTTCATAGCATCGACGCGCAATGTCGTTTGTAACGCCGACATACAGCGTACCACGATAGCGTGAGGCGAGAATATAGACATAGTAGCTCATGCCGATGAGCGTAGCGAAGCGGGACCCCGTCGTAAAGACGGGGTGACAGAATTAGTGTAAAGCTTATTTCAGATATATAAAAATTGACTCTCGTGTCGCCCCGTGTTCACCACGGGGCCCCGCTTCGTAAGTCAACAAGTGGAACGCAATGTTTCACGTGAAACATTATTTATTTTTTACAACCACTTACTGGTGGGCGTGGGGTGTGCTAAACTAGGCGGCTTTTTTGGCCAACGCGACACTGAACGGTGCTTCGGTCTTGGCAGTGATTTCCTCGACCGTGACGCCATCCGCAAGTTCGATGAGGTTCATGCCTGCTGGCGTGATTTCGAACACACCTAAATCGGTGATGATGAGATCAACCACGCCGATGCCGGTCATGGGCAGGTCACATTCCTTCACCAATTTTGCGGAGCCATCCTTCGCGTTATGCTCCATGATGACGACGACGCGCTTGACGCCCGCGACCAGATCCATCGCCCCGCCCATGCCTTTGACCATTTTGCCCGG
>CAZOFC010000137.1:0-5686 GCA_964578965.1 uncultured Azospirillum sp. | reverse complement strand
TCACCCGGCTGGCGCATGCCCGGGGGGCCCGGCTGCTGGTGGATGGCTACCACGAGGGCGGGCGCGCCAAGGCGAAGGCGCAACTTCATCAGTTCTGGAGTGAAATTGCTAAAGTCGGCAGCGCCTTCTCGCCACTGAACGCGCTGAAGGACGAACAAAACTCGCTGAAAATACCGGGAATGGATTGGCTCTCCGCCTTTAACCCGCTGGATATGATGACGCGCGTCTTTTCGCCCTATGAGTATAATCCTTTGAACTACAACCCACTGCGTCAGGTGCTTGAGCATGTGCTCGACGAGCCGCATTTGAACGATGAGATTAAGCTCTACATCGCGGCTACGAATGTGGAAACGGGCGAGGCACGTATTTTCAAAGGTGCCGAAGTGACGGTCGATGTGCTCATGGCCTCGGCATGTTTACCGTTGTCGTATCAAGCGGTGGAGATTGACGGTGTGCCCTATTGGGACGGCGGCTATATGGGCAATCCTGCCATTTGGCCACTGATTTATAACACCGGCTGCCATGATGTGTTGCTCGTGCAGATCAACCCGCTGAAGCGGGCAGGCACCCCCAAAAGCGCGATGGAAATCATCAACCGCGTCAATGAAATCAGCTTCAATTCGAGCCTCATTGCTGAAATGCGCGCGATCAACTTTGTGCGTAAGCTTATTCGTGAAGGTAAGCTAGATGCTGATGAATATGCGGAAATGCGTATGCACCGCGTGTTGCCACCTGAGGGCTTCACCGCCATGAATGCCGCCAGCAAAATGAACACCAGTTGGGAATTCTTTCAGTTGCTACATCGTGCCGGACGTGCGCAGATGGAAGAGTGGCTGAGAGTAAACAAACAGCATATTGGTAAAAAAAGCACGCTCGACATTCAGGCGGATATTCTGCCCCGCTCGTCGCGCCAGGCTAAATAAGGGAATTCATAGAAATGATGAATATGTTGGAGATGAGCCTGCTGGGCAAGCCGGTATGGATGTGGGGTGCATTCCTTGCGGTAGTTCTCTTTCTGCTGGTGCTCGATCTAGGGGTGCTGCACCGCACGGATAAAGAAATCAGTGTGAAGCAAAGCCTGCGACTGAGTGCGTTTTATATCAGCATGGGCTTGCTGTATGGGCTATTCGTTTACCGCCAGCTGGGCCTTGAATCCGCGCAGGATTATTATACCGGATTCATCATCGAAAAGACGTTATCGATGGATAATATTTTCGTGATTTCGCTGGTTTTCTCGTATTTTTCCATCCCCCGGCACTATCAATACCGCGTGCTGTTTTGGGGCATACTGGGCGTCATTTTCCTGCGTGCGTTGCTTATTGGCCTAGGCGCTGAAATCGTCCATCAATTCTCGTGGGCGCTTTATGTGTTTGCAGCCTTCCTGATTTTTACCGGCGTGAAGATGCTCATTGGGAGCGATGAAGAGCATGACATCAGCAAAAACCCCATCATCCGCTTTGTAAAAAAATACCTGCGAGTGACCGATGAGCTGAAGGGTAACCGCTTTTTCTTGCGTCAGCTCGATGCAAATACCGGCAAGCGCGCCCTGTTCGCGACCCCGTTATTCATGGCGCTGGTGACGGTTGAGTTTGTGGATGTGATTTTCGCAGTGGATTCAGTGCCCGCTATTTTTGCAATCACGACGGATGAATACATCGTCTATACCAGCAATATCTTTGCCATCCTGGGCCTGCGTGCCTTGTATTTTGCGCTTTCGGCCATGCTGCACCGCTTTGCTTATCTCAAATACTCATTGTCGGCGGTGCTCATCTTCATTGGCGGGAAGGTGTTTTATCCGCTCATTTCGGGCGGCGAAAAGGTACCCTCGGCATTATCGCTTAGCATCACCGTGCTGATTCTTGCCATTGGCGTCATTTACTCGCTGCACAAAACGAAGAAGAGCGAATCAAAAAAGCACTAAGCGCGAAGCGCGGATAGGGCTTGCGCATCCTCACGGTCTGCCTGCGCTGCAATACGACTTTGCCAGCTGCTCGCTTGCGCAGCCTGTGGGCCACCGGTGCGTGCCGCCCAATTCCCTTTTGGGCCTTCGCTGGTGAATGGTGTTTCATCTTGCGAAACAGAGCTATCTTGCGCTTGGGCACGGGCAAATGTCTGCACCATGCGGCGCGCTTGGTTCTGTGAATCAATATCGCTGTAAAGCACATTGCTGCGCTCGGATATTTCTGTGGCCTTGCGCGAGAATACAACGCTGCCAACAAAGGTGGCCGCCGAGGCAAGCCCGCCGCCAATAAGTAATAATGGGCCTACGCCAGAAGTTGCAAGCCCAACAGCAATAGCGCCGATGATTGAGGTGGCACCCCAGAACATGTACTGCGAGATGTTGCGGTTTAAATCAGCAGATTTTTGCTGTTCGACATATTTTGCTGCCTCAGCCTGCGCAAGCGGGCTCTCTTGATTCAAGATTTGCATGTCATTTTGTGTAGCAGATATAGGCATAGAAGTTCCTTGTATGCCTTCAATTATAGCGGTGAATTTTCAGATAAATGTGACAATTCCATGAAATCAGCGATTAAGTCTATATCAGCCCAAAGCTCTTGAAGCTATAATGCCCGCTCGCGGTGATGATCACATGGTCATGCACGGTGACGTTCACGGTGGCGGCGGCTTCCACGATTTTTTGCGTAATATCGATATCGGCCTTGCTGGGCGTGGGGTCACCGCTGGGGTGATTGTGCAGCAAAATGATAGCCGAGGCCGAGTGCTCAAGCGCTCGCTTGACGATCTCGCGCGGATAGACGGGGGTATGGTTCAACGCGCCTTGCTGCATCACCTCATCGGCAATGAGTGCGTGGCGGTGATTGAGGAATAACACGCGGAATTGCTCGATTTTATTGCTGCCCATGGCCAGCTTACAATAATCCATCAGGGCCGACCATGATTGGATCACTGGCTGGTTGCTGATTTCTGATTTAATGAGGCGTTGGGCGGCAATGCGTACGGTCTTCAACGCAGCGATGACTGCATCGCCCACCTCGCTGACCTGCCGTAAGTTTGCTTCGTCAGCATTGATAACGTTGGCAAAACTGCCAAATTGCTTGAGCAGGGCCTTGGCCAGCGGCTTTACATCCCCCCGTGGGCGGGCGGAAAAGAGGATGAGTTCAAGCAGTTCGTAATCGGGCAGGGCGTGGCCACCATCGCCCAAGAAGCGCTCTCGCAGGCGCGCACGGTGGCCAAGGTAATGCGGTGTTTCATCGCTCATATCCCATGCATAGGGGGTAATTGCGGCAGTTGCAATCGCTTGCATTCATTGAAGAACTCTCTATGGTGCCGCGGTTAAAATGAAAGTTTGAACTATCTTAAAAACAACAAAATGGAAATGAACAATGAATAATCAATTTAAAGAAATGAAATCTATCTGCGTATTCTGCGGTGCTCAAAACGCGGTGCCAAAAACGCATATTGAAATGGCGCGCACGCTGGGCGTGGACATGGCCAAAGCGGGCAAACAACTAGTCTATGGCGGCGGCGATTGCGGCCTGATGGGGGCAGTCGCCAACGGCGTGCTTGAAGGCAACGGTAAAGCGATTGGGGTATTCCCACGCAGCCTTGGCCGCATTGAGGTCGAGCATAAAGGGCTGACCCAGATGATCATGGTCGATTCGATGCATGAGCGTAAGCAAATCATGTACGACCACGCCGATGTATTCGTGATTTTGCCCGGTGGTTTTGGCACGCTTGATGAAATGTTCGAGGTGATTACCTGGCACCAGATTGGCATTCACACGAAAAAAGTGATTATTTTTAACCACGAGAATTACTGGGACCACCTCATTTCGTTGATGAATAACATCATCGAAACGGGCTTTGCCAAAGAGATTAATCGCACCTTCTACACCGTGGTGAACACCAAAGAAGAGCTCTACGCCATGCTGGGGCTTGAGTAGCCTCGGGTTTTGTGCTGCCAGAACGGCACTGTAATTACTGATAAAAACCTTGCTTCACTACCTCAAAAATCGTATAGTAGGTTATGGTCAAGGTTATAAAATCTGGTGCTAAAAAAGGCTTTTCACTGATTGAAATCTCCGTGGTGATGGCCATTATTGGCCTTCTGCTGGGCGGTGTGCTGGCTGGGCAGGCGCTGCTGAACAATCAGCGCAAAAATGCCCTCATCAGCAAAGCCAAAGAGCTGCGTGTTGCGATTCAGCAGTTTAAGTTGAAATATGGCTATTACGCCGGAGACTTTCCGACCGCAACGCAAGTATGGGGCAGGGCAGATGGTGGTTCGCCAATTACCGCTAATTGCGCGAATCCCGACTCTGACAATGTAAACACTAATGGAACCTGTAACGGCAACGGTAATGGTAACTTGCGATTTGACTGGACTGAGCCAGCGCGTTCATGGCAGCAGCTTCGCTTGGCTGGCATGCTGAATGGCCTCTACAACGGTGTTTATGCCTCCCCGCCAGTACCAAATGTTACGGCGCCAGCTATTGAGGGAAAGCTGAACTCTACCGTCACTATTCTTAGTGATACTTATGATTCATCCGCTTATGAATTTTATGAAGGGGATTATTCAGGCGCGATCATGTATGGTGTCGACAATAACGACTCATCGTTCGGAGGTGGGGCTGTTTTTTCTGGTGAAGAGGCGTATACTATTGACCGTAAGGTGGATGATGGGTTGCCAGCAACGGGCATTGTGCGCGCGTTGAGGGAAGATTCATACTATCGTCCAGGGTGTCCGACAGCTGATGCATATCCGGTGAACGTTAAAGACGATGTTTGCGCGCTCGTCTTCATGGGCGAGAAGCCCTAGAAAATTCTGCATCCACGGGCGTTCTTGGCTTGCCCGCTGATTATATCACTCACTCATGTGCAATCAGGCTCACAGAATGTGCGGTGACGCCTGCTTGTGCGGTATCTAATATCGTGTAGCACATTCATGATCGTTGTTGTGGTGTGAGTTGCATGTCAGCATCCACAAGTAATCACTCCGCTAGCCCGCAGTTTTGTGGCGTTTTTAGGCGGCAGCAAAAAAAAATGAAAAAAGTTGTTTTTTGTTGTTGACGATGGCGCTGCTTATCCGTATACCCCACTTCCCGACGCGGACCCAAACGGGAAAGCAACGGGCCTCGGACTCGAGGAAAATGAATGCGTTCAACGCTTGAACATAGCGCCAAGAACATTCTGTTGAATGATACTGTGAAGAGCGTTTAAGCGCAGGTGGGTGTGGTGGAAAAAAATCCACAAACCATACCTGCGTATCATGCAAGTAATTTCATTATGGGTAACACCATAACGAACGCAAGATAAGTATCCAACAAAACAGTAAGTCGCTTGTCGCAAGTTTTGTTTGGTTATGGTTTGTGTGAGTCTATTCAATTTCGATATGAACTTCAGTTCATATCACGAATCAAAACATGAGAGTTTGATTCTGGCTCAGAACGAACGCTGGCGGCAGGCTTAACACATGCAAGTCGAACGATGTAGCAATACATAGTGGCGCACGGGTGAGTAACGCGTGGGAATATACCTTATAGTGGGGAATAACTTTGGGAAACTAAAGCTAATACCGCATACGCCCGAGAGGGGAAAGATTTATCGCTATAAGATTAGCCCGCGTGAGATTAGGTAGTTGGTGGGGTAATGGCCTACCAAGCCTACGATCTCTAGCTGGTCTGAGAGGATGATCAGCCACACTGGAACTGAGACACGGTCCAGACTC
>CAZOFC010000136.1:0-5694 GCA_964578965.1 uncultured Azospirillum sp. | reverse complement strand
GCCCGCATCGCGACCATGATGAATGAGAGCAAAATCCTCATCAGCGCCTTCAGCCAGTTCCAAACCCGCTACGGCACACCGCCGGGGGATATGAGTACCGCCAGCACCTCGTGGACGGGTGCCGGCAACGGCGATGGCAACGGCATCATTCGTGCAGGCGCAGTGCTCGCACCGCTTGAGCGTTATTATGCTTTCCAGCACCTTGCCTTGGCGGGGTATATCCAAGGCACCTACACGGGTGCGGTGAATGGAAGCGGTGGCGCCACCGCGGGCGTGAATGTGGTAGGTAGCTCCATCGACCAATCCGCCTTTATCTTTGATCACCCGGATGCTGCCGATGGGTTAGTCAGTGGTGATAGCCTGTATTTCGATGGGTTTTATGGCAACATCCTGCGCATTGCTGGCCTCAACGGCAACAGCAACACGATTCCAGCCTTGGGGATGTTGACCCCCAAAGACGCGCTGACCCTTGATTTGAAGTATGATGATGGCCAACCCGGCCTTGGCAACATCAAAACCCCGAAGGCCAGCGCGCAGGCGAACTGTGCCTCAAGCGATGCGACAACCGCCACCTACGTTACCAGCAACGATAACAAAACCTGCTATTTCTTCTTCAATATGCAATAGGCTTGCGCTACATTTCTTCATAGTTTTTTAAGCATTTTCTTGCTATGATAGGGCTGTTAACGATGTGTGCCAGCAGGCCCGATATGTCTAGGTATGGACGGAGATGCTATGGCTTTAGAAACGCGTGAACTTGAACTCATGCTGCGGGATTATCGGCTCACCACCGCCGAGATCCTCTATCACTTCCCGGATCACCCCGCATTGCTGCAAACCTATGTCTGGCAGGAACTGGACCTTGCTCCCAAATTCCCGACGCTGAAAAAGTTCCTCGCCTTCTGGGAGCGCGAGCTGGATGGCAAACTGCATTCCGTGAAGGTGATGCATGCCGAAATTATCACCCCGCGTGAATTTCGTTTGATGAGTAGTCCAATTTCTATTCACTAATTGGCTTAGTGCTCGACTCTTAGGGCAAAATCAGTAATGCTTCTTCAGCAGCACGAGGAGCATGCATGATCAAAGAGCAGCAGTTGTTGGATGACGCCCTGGCGCGCGGCGTTATCTCCCCCGAGCAATTCAAACAGATGAGCGCGATGATTGATAACGACGTCAATCGCAATCCGGATGAACGATTCCGTATTGTCAGTGGGTTCAGCGAAGTCTTCATCTGTATCGGGCTGTTACTTTTATTTGCGAGCATGAGTGGCATTTTTCATCTCAGCATTAAGAATGCTGCCGTTGTTGCCTGCCTCATGGCTGGCAGCGCATGGCTTTCTGCCTGTTACTTTGTCGCACGGAAACGCTTCTTGCTGCCATCCATTTTCAGCTGCCTCTATGCAGCTTCTGCGCTTGGTGGAGCGCTCTGGCTCATGCAGTCCTCATCCGGTGACGCATATTTCTTCCGCGATATGAGCGCGCGAAGCCTGTGGAGCAACCTGCTTCCACTTGGGGCATCGTTTGCATTGCTGGTTACCGCTGCATGGCGGTTTCGTATTCCATTTCTGATGCTGCCAATTGGCATTTTGTTCACCGGCATGGTCCTATTGGTCGGGCAATCGGTTGGCAACAGTGTCTCCTATCGCCTGATACTCGTATTCTGTGGCATGCTCATCCTTGGCACCGCTATCTATTTCGACCTGAAAGATCCCCACCGAGTTCGCCGCGCGAGTGATTTTGCTTTCTGGTCTTACATGATCGGTTCGCCATTAACCATACACCCGATCTTTATTACTTTTCTGGTCAATGTCCGCGTTGGCGGGATATCGCTTGCTATCTTCCTTATTGTCTTTTCGGCTGTAGTTACCATAGCGGCACTGATGATAAATCGCCGTGCTCTCGTGCTTTCGACACTGATTTATTTGGCAGGTAGCCTTGCCTACCTGACTGGCCAGTTGGCTGGTTCACGTTCGGCATTGATTGTATTACTGCCCTTATTCATCATCGGATTTTATGTTGTGTGCCTTGGCACGCATTGGAAGCGCGCACGCAGTAAGTTGATGCATAGCCTGACATGGCGCCCATGGTTCAGTAAACTACCACCCTTTTAACCATGACCATCCTCAATCTCATGCTCGGCACCAAGCGCGGCGGCCTCGAACAGGCGGCGCTTGATTACGCCGAGAGCCTCGCCCATGCAGGCATCCCCGGGCTTAGTGTCATTTCGCCCAGCGCGTGGGTGGAAGCAATGATGGTAGCCGCAAAGGTGCCGCATGAATCCCTGCACAACCATGGCAAGTTTGATTTTTTTGCCCGAATGCGCCTGCGCGCGCTTGCCAAAAAAACCAATGCCACCGCGGTGATTTGCCATGGCAATCGCGCCCTCAGCCTTGCATTGTGGGCGTTTAATGGGCCCGAGTGGCCGAAGGTCATTGCAGTCGCGCACAACTATAAAACCAAACGCTTCACGAAAGCGAATCATTGCTTTGCGATTACCGAACATCTTGCCACGCATTTAAAATCCGCAGGTGTCAGCAACATCAGCCTCATGCCCAACATGGTGCGCATTGGCGCGGCGGCACAGCGCGAGCCATTTCGTAAGCCCCCAGTCATTGGCACGATGGGCCGTTTTGTGGCCAAAAAAGGCTTCATCCATTTCATTGAAGCGCTGGCGGTGCTTCACAGCCGCGGTATTGCTTTCAAAGCCCTCTTGGGCGGGGATGGGGAAGACGCCGATGCCATCACTGAGCGCATCGCGCGCTATGGGCTTGAGGGCCATGTCGAGCGCGTCGGCTGGGTGCAGAATAAATCGGCCTTCTTCGCATCACTCGACATCTTTGTGCTGCCCTCGCTGCATGAGCCATTTGGCATTGTGCTCATCGAGGCAATGAGCCATGCCGTGCCCACCATCAGCACCGATGCGGAAGGCCCAAGCGAAATCATCCACCACGGCGTGGACGGCATCCTCACCCCGCGTGCTGACCCTCAAAAACTGGCCGATGCCATCGCGCAACTGATGGTAAACCCCGCGCGCGCCGCGAGCATAGGCGCCCAAGGCGCAGCCATGGTTGCGAAGGAATATAGTATGGATGCCATGGCCCAGCGTTTACAAAGCGCCCTCGCGCCCTATATACATAGCCTATGAGCACTAGCACCCGTAGCATTATCTCCATCAGCGGCGAGGACCGTTACGCCTTCCTGCAAGGCATCCTCACGAACGACCTTTTAAAACTGAACGACAATAAAATTCAATTTGCTGCACTCCTTTCCCCGCAAGGAAAAATTCTTCACGATATGTTTGTTGTGGCTTGGGATAACGCCATCCTGCTCGATAGCGATGCGGCGTTTGCTGAGGTGCTGAAAAAGCGCCTGGCCATGTATAAGCTACGCGCGAAAATTACTATTTCAGATGTCACCGACGAAATCACGGTGACCCACGATGCAAACGGCTTGCCCGACCCGCGCCACCCTGAATTGCCGCACCGGCTTTATGTCAAAAGCACTTCGGCAGGCGAACCACTCGCCACCCATCATTCACTCGCCTTGGGCATCCCCGAGCTTGGCCGCGATTTTACCCCCGATAGCATTGTGGCGATGGATGCAGGCTATGATCTGCTGCATGCCATCAGCTTCACCAAAGGCTGTTATGTGGGGCAGGAAGTGACGGCACGCATGCATTACAAAAACATCGCGCGGCGCGGCTTTTACTTACTCACGCACGACACCATGCCACCGCGTTTGGCCATGCTGAAATTTGAAGAAGTCGGCGGTATCACCGGAGAAGCCACCGTGGATAACATCACCTACCGCGCCGTGCTGCCGGGCTGGATGCTGCCGAAATTCGAGCAGTTCAACGCCACACGCGAAATGCAATAAATTTATTCTATCACCGCGTCACTATTGTATTTTGAAATGGTGCTCCTACATGCTAATTTATAGATTCAATCCCAACGACAAAAACAACGGACGACAGACACTATGAAACTCTTTCGTAAGGTGAAAACCATGATCACCCCTGACGCGTCCGCCACCTCACCCATCACGGTCAGCAACAACGCATTCCAACTGCCCAACATCATCGATGCAACGGCACAGAACGGCTATCTCTCCGGCCAGTTGCTCGTCGCCACCCCAGTCATCGATTCGGGCTGCTTTCAAAAATCCGTGATTTATGTGTTCAACCATTCGGCAGAAGGGGCTATGGGCCTCATCATCAACCAGCCGATTGAACTGGTGAACTACACCGCCCTGCTCGATGGGATGGACCTACCGAAGGACGCGAGCGACCGCCAGATACCTATCTTTTTCGGTGGGCCGGTCGAGCGTGCACGCGGGTTTGTGGTTCACTCGACCGATTATGTCCGTGATTTCACCCTTGCCCGCAGTGCCGAGCTTGCGGTCACTGCCTCAAGCGCCATCCTGAGTGATATTCTCAATGGCAATGGGCCGAAGCATGCGTCGCTCGTCGTGGGTTATGCGGGCTGGGGCGCCGGCCAGCTTGAGGCCGAGATCGAACAAAATAGCTGGATTACTGTCCCCGCCACCGAAGCCCTGATGTTTGGCACCGAGAACGAGCTGAAATGGGCTACCGCCAGTAAGTCGCTCGGTATCGATATGGCATTCTACAGCACCACCGTCGGCCATGCCTGATTAAATATACGCCCCACCTCGGGACGCGGCGTCGTGCGCATAGCGGTCAATGTTGGCCATCATTTCTTTTGGGCAATCCGTTTTTTGCGGCCACACCTGGGTAGCGCTTAGCCCCATTTCTTTGGCGGCATGCAGATAGCCCGCAACAGCCCCGCCAAGTATCTTTTTTGCTTCGCTTTTGCTGTAGCCGCGTTCGCGCAGCAGCTAGGTGTAATGGGCTGCCACCTGCATGCGCACGGCATCGATTGCCTCCGTTCTCGCCCGGAATAGATCTCGGTCTTGGGACTGCGCGAGTTTATGCTGCGCGCGGTTCAACTCGTCCCAGTACAAACACATACCATATTCCTCGACCATCGCGTCAACGAGGCGCATATTCTCCGGGTCATGTCGGCGCAAATGATCCCAATTGTTACTGAACGCAAACGGCTCATACAGACGCATCTCAACCTTTTGGCGCGGGGTCATAAGCACAGGGTCATGGGCTGGGCCAAAATTCTGTTCTATCTCGGCCCAGCCTGCATGGTATTGTTCTGCCCAGTCTTTTGGTGGAAACATGCGCGGGTCATAGCCTTCGCCCGTTTCCCAGCCAAAAGCATTGGCCACATTGTCTAGCAGCTTCAATTGCCGCGCGCGGGATTTTTCACTTTCCATCAGCGCTTCTGGCGCGCGCACTACTTTGGGCGCACTTGGTGGTGCAGCACTGGACTTTTCATCAAAGAGCCGAAACATCGGCGGTTCTGGTTTTGTTTGCTTGTCTGCCATGGGCTTAGTTTACACGATTTATCTTACGGTTTTGTGACAGTTCCCATAATCTCGTCAAACGCCGCCCTTGCCATCCACATTTCCCCCTATTCCCCTTGCCTTGAGCCCCCCCGCGCGCTAAACACGCGCGCATGAAAAGCTTTCAAGATATTATCCTGACCCTCCAGAATTTCTGGGCCAGCCATGGCTGCGTGATTTTGCAACCCTACGACATGGAAGTGGGCGCTGGCACCTTCCACCCCGCCACCACCTTGCGCGCGCTCGGGCCAAAGGCGTGGAACT
>CAZOFC010000135.1:0-5699 GCA_964578965.1 uncultured Azospirillum sp. | reverse complement strand
CAACGCTGCACCGTCTGGGCATCCAGGCGTTCGAGCCAATGCTCATTGAAGGTAAGGCTATCCAGCTTCACCCACTCGTCTGTACCGCGTTCAACGCCGACTTCGATGGTGACCAGATGGCCGTGCATGTGCCGCTCAGCATCGAGTCGCAGCTTGAAGCTCGCGTGCTGATGATGTCGACCAACAACATTCTCTCGCCAGCGAATGGCAAGCCGATCATCGTTCCGTCGCAGGATATGGTGCTTGGCCTGTACTATCTCTCGCTTGAGTCCGACAAAGAACTCGGCGAAGGCATGGCGTTCAGCGATCTGAACGAAGTGGAAATGGCGCTTGAGGTGAATGCGGTCACGCTACACAGCAAGATCAAGATGCGCTTTGCCATCATGGGCGAGAACGGCAAGATCAAGCACGAGGTGATTGATACCACCGCGGGCCGCATGCTGATCGCCCAGTACCTGCCGAAGAATGCCAATGTTTCGTACAAGCTCATCAACAAAGTTCTGACGAAGAAAGACATCTCGAACGTCATCGAGATGGTGTACCGTCATTGCGGCCAGAAAGAGGCGGTGTTGTTTGCCGACCGTATCATGGCACTGGGCTTCAAACACGCGGCAAAAGCCGGTATCTCCTTCGGTAAGGATGACATGATCATCCCAACCACCAAAGGCAAGCATATCGCCGAGTCGCTCAAGGAAGTGAAACAGTTCGAGCAGCAATATGCCGACGGTCTCATCACCTCGGGTGAGAAATACAACAAGGTGATCGATGCTTGGTCGCATTGCACCGAGCGCGTCGCCCACGACATGATGAAGCAGATTTCATCCATCGGGATGGAAGAGGGCAAGAAGTCGGCCCGCAACGTGAACTCCATCTTCATGATGGCGAACTCCGGTGCGCGTGGTTCGGCGGCGCAGATGAAGCAGCTCTCGGGCATGCGCGGTCTGATGGCTAAGCCATCGGGCGAGATCATCGAAACGCCAATCATCTCGAACTTTAAAGAAGGCCTGACCGTACTCGAGTACTTCAACTCGACCCACGGGGCGCGTAAAGGCTTGGCCGATACCGCACTCAAAACCGCGAACTCGGGTTACCTGACCCGCCGTCTCGTGGATGTGGCGCAAGACTGCATCATCGTGGAAGAGGATTGCGGTACGAAGAAAGGCATCATTGCCAAAGCCGTACTTGAAGGCGGCGATGTGGTGATTCCGCTCGCGGACAAAGTCATCGGCCGTACCTCGGCGAAGGATGTGCTGCACCCAGTGACCGAGAAGATCATCGTCAAAGCCGGTGCGCTGGTGGATGAGAAAGTCGTCGAGATGCTGGATGAGGCGGGCATTGAATCGATGATGATTCGCTCCGTCCTCACCTGTGAATCGGACAATGGCGCGTGTGCGAAATGCTATGGCCGTGATCTCGCCCGTGGTACGCCGGTGAACATCGGTGAAGCGGTCGGTGTGATTGCTGCCCAGTCCATCGGTGAGCCCGGTACTCAGCTGACCATGCGTACCTTCCACATCGGTGGTGCGGCACAACGTGGTGCCGAGCAATCGAGCGTCGAAGCCTCGCATGATGCGGTGCTGGAACTGAGCAACAAAAACGTGGTCAAGGATTCGAAAGGTCGCTTGGTCATCATGAGCCGCAGCTGTGAGCTGGTGCTGCGTGATGAGAAGGGCCGCGAGAAAGCCCGCCATAAAGTACCATATGGTGCGCGTTTGCTGGTGGCGGAAGGCGCTGCTGTGAAGAAGGGAACAAAGCTCGTTGAGTGGGATCCCTACACGGTGCCAATCATCACCGAGCGTTCGGGGATTGCGCATTACCGCGACCTCGTCGATAGCGTATCGCTTCGCGAAGTGCTCGACGAAGCGACCGGGATTGCCAGTAAGAAGGTCATCGATTTCCGCCAACAGACCCGCGGTGCGGATCTGAAGCCACGCATTGCATTGCGTGACAAGAAAGGCGAAATCATCACCCTCGCGAACGGTCTTGAAGCCCGTTACTTCCTGCCTGTTGATGCGATTCTAAGCGTTGATGATGGCCAAGAAGTGCATGCGGGTGACGTGCTTGCGCGTATTCCACGTGAGTCGAGCAAAACGCGCGACATCACCGGTGGTCTTCCACGCGTGGCCGAACTGTTCGAGGCACGCAAACCGAAGGACCACGCCATCATCTCGGATATCGAGGGGATTGTTGAGTTCGGTAAGGATTATAAAAACAAGCGCCGCCTGATCGTGCGTCCGAAGGATGCAAGTCAGGAAGCGATTGAATACATGATCCCCAAAGGCAAGCACATCACCGTGCATGAGGGGCGACCATGTGCTTAAAGGTGATCTCCTGATGGATGGCCACCCCGTACCGCACGATATCCTTCGCGTCATGGGTGTTGAGGCGCTGGCGCAGTATATGGTGAACGAAGTGCAAGCGGTGTACCGTCTGCAAGGCGTGACCATCAACGACAAGCATATCGAGACCATCGTGCGCCAGATGCTGCAGAAAGTGGAAATCACCAACCCTGGTGAGACCACCTTCCTCGCAGGTGAAATCGTGGATCGCGAAGAGTTCCTTGAAGTGAACACCAAAACGCTCAAGCTTGGTTTCCGCACCGCGGAAGGCCAGCCAGTGTTGCAGGGTATCACGAAGGCTTCGCTTCAGAACCGCAGCTTCATCTCGGCGGCGTCGTTCCAGGAAACCACGCGCGTGCTTACCGAGGCTTCGGTCTATGGTAAGACCGATTCGCTGCGTGGTCTCAAGGAGAACGTCATCGTTGGTCGCCTCATCCCGGCAGGTACGGGTGCAGCGATTCAGCGCATGAAGAAAATCGCCAAAGGCCGTGACCTTGAAATCGAAGCAGCGAAAGCGGCGCAGATTGCAGCACAGCCAGAAAGCGGCGAAGCGGCTTAAGCTCACTTCAAAGTCCCTCGCTAGCGCTCGGTGTACTTTGAAGTGGATTCGTTGAAGTCGCCTTTCTTGGGGCGGCCCTGCGAAAGGCGATAGTCGCTAAGTTTAAAAACAAAAAGCCGTCCTCGAAAGAGGGCGGCTTTTTTGTGGCAGTTCGATGATTTGCGACGCAGCGTATAAGCGCGATTCATGGCATCAACAGCGAGCAACCATTCCTCGCTTTAGAGGTTGGTGAAGTAGAAGGCGCAGCTTGGGGTGGTGTTATTCAGGCTATATACCGCCGCGGTTGCTTGAGCGGTTGTAGGGTTGTCGGTCGTGGCACTATTGCAGCCTATTTGGCAGCCGCTCGACGGACAGCCCGGGCGCGTCATGAGAATACCGGTTCCCGGCTTGCCGTCATCTAGTTTCGTATCGATATTCCATGCCTCCTCGGGTTTGAAACCGCCCTCGATGCAGTCCCATCCGACACAACTGCCAAACTGAATGAGATTTCCATAATTACCGGGAAACGCCCAAACCACACCGCCAGATGCAATGGGTGGAATAAATCCAATGCCAAGTCCAATCGTATTGCCGACACGCAGTTTAGGGGAATTAATGCCAGGGTCATGATCGCCGACGGAAGCAGTGCCCACAACGCCGCTGTAGCTACCTTCAATCAACCCGGCATTGGCCAGATGCTGCCAGGCACGGAACTGCTCAGGTGCATTGGCGTCGATATTGCCATCCCCATTACCATTGCAAGTCTGGCTTTTAGCCACGCGGTTCGTGTGGGTGGGGCAGCCGTCAGCGTCTGTCCCCCAAAAGTTGGTGGCGTTTGGCATATCGCCGGGCATTGCAAAATACTTATCACGGAAGGTGTAAACCGCAGTCCTCGCACGGGCAACATCCGTCGTCACGCTGCGCAACTCAGCGGCGCGAATCAGTGATTGGCCACTAAGCACGCCACCAACCAGAAGGCCAAGAATGACTAGAACAATCGATAGCTCGACTAGGCTAAACGCAGAAATTTTGTTCGATTCAATGTTGCGCAGCATGCCCCCCCCGAAAACAAGATAACCCTATTTTACAATAGAATGCTCAATCTTACAACTTCACCTTCTGGCCCTTTTTGAGCTCGCTCATGGATTTGAGCTGGCCGCAGGCGGCCATGATGTCCTCGCCGCGCGTTTTGCGGATGGGGGAGGCAATGCCCGCCTCGATCAGCACGCGGCCAAAGGCATGGATGCGGTTGTTCGAAGAGCAGGTATAGGGCGCGCCCGGCCATGGATTGAAGGGAATGAGATTCACTTTGCTGCGAATACCCTTGAGAAGGCGGACCATTTCCTTTGCATCAGCTTCTGAGTCGTTCACGCCGTTCAGCATCACATATTCGAACATGATGTGGCGGTCGTTGACGATGCTTTGATATTCGCGGCAGGCTTCGAGCAAGTCTTCGATAGGGTATTTGCGATTGATGGGCACAATCTCATCGCGCAGATCGTTCGTTACGGCGTGCAGCGATATGGCAAGGTTGGTGCCAGCATCCTTCGCGAGGGGCACAATTTTTGGCACGACGCCTGAAGTGCTGACGGTGATTTTGCGACGGCTTAGGGCCAAGCCCTCATTGCTCATCATGATATCAATCGCGCCGATGAGGTTATCATAGTTGAACAACGGCTCACCCATACCCATAAACACCACGTTCGAGATGACTCTTGAAGGGGACCTTGTCCCCTTCGCTTCGCTGACCCCTGCCGCAAGCGGCTCGGCTTCGCCTACGCGCGGCTTAAACGCTTTACCGTTGCGACCATCACCCTTTTTCAGCTGCATGGCCCACTCGCCCAAACCATCTTTGGCGACGAGCACTTGGGTAATGATTTCGCCCGCCGTGAGGTTGCGCACAAGGCGCTGGGTGCCGGTGTGGCAGAAGGTGCAAGATAGCGTGCAGCCCACTTGGCTTGAAACACAGAGCGTGCCGCGGTTGGAATCAGGAATGAACACGGTTTCGACTTCATTCTCATCCGCAAATTTGAGCAGCCATTTTTGGGTTTGATCGAAGCTCACCGCATTGCGGCTGATGCCCGCACGGGCAATGGTGAAGTGCTCACTCAGTAACGCCTGCGTTTCTTTTTTGATGGTCGTCATCTGCGAAAAATCAGTCGCGCCTTTGCTATAAATCGCTTGCCAGATTTGGTTCGCGCGAAAGCCTTCGATGCCAAGGGCGGTGAGTTTTTCTTTCACTGCCTCGCGCGAAAGGCCAATCAGCGGTGTGCGGGCGCCGAGCTTCTCGGCGCTATTGTCGGCAGTTAAGGCAATTTTTTCGATTGGAATTGGGCTGGGCTGGTTCATGGCGCCCTCTTAGACTGGATTCGCGGTAAGTGCCAGCACATAGGCGCCATCTTGCGTGAGAATATCGCAGGGACGGGGGCTAAGCCCATCGAACTTACTGCGCAGACGATAGATGTGGGTCTCAAGCGTGTGGGTGTCGATTTCACCGGCCATGCCCCAGACCTGCTCGAGCAAATCCTCGCGACTGAGGGGTTTGGGGTGGGCGTGCAGCAGATGTTTGAGTAGCACGCATTCTTTTTCGGTAAGGCTCAAGGCAGAACTCATTTCATGGGTGAGGGCGCGGGCGAGCATGTCGAGCGACCAGCCGTTACCAAGGCTTAGGCGTTGGGTACTGCCTAGCATGGTGAGGCGCTGCAGCAGGCGCGCGGGGTTCACTGGGCAGGCAAGCGCCTGAGTATCTGACGATGGCTCGCAACCGTGTGCGTACAGAGTCAGCGCGGGCGCGTCGGGGATTGGGTGATGGCTTGGGTGCA
>CAZOFC010000134.1:0-5706 GCA_964578965.1 uncultured Azospirillum sp. | reverse complement strand
ACACCCGCACGATTGATGAAGTGGTGCGCCGCGAATTCAAGATTGCCGAGGGCGACGCCTTCTCGAGCAGCAAACTGAAACGCACGGAACAGCGCCTTAATAACCTTGGTTATTTCGAGAAGGTGACGGTCAACCGTAAGCCTGGGACAGCGCCGGACAAGGCCGAGCTTGATGTTGAGGTGCAGGAAAAATCCACCGGCGAGATCACGCTCGGCGCTGGTTTCTCCACAGCGGATGGCCCGATCGCGGACTTTGGCGTCACCGAGCGCAACTTTCTGGGCCATGGGCAAGAATTGCGCGCACGGGCGCAAGTCGGTGGCCGTCGCCAGCAATTCGATTTTGGCTACACCGAGCCTTATTTCCTAGGCCGCGAGCTTGAAGCAGGCGTTGATGTGTTCCAAAGCGCCTTCAACATCCAGAACAACGCATCCTTTGACCGCGAAACTGCCGGTGGACGCGTTCGCTTCGGCTATAGCCTGAGTGAGCATCTGCGGCACCAGCTGCGCTACACGCTGGAAAATACCCGCATCACCAATGTGGATAACGATGCCTCGCGCTTCATTCGCGATCAGGCAGGCAGCTTCCTTGTCTCCACGCTCGGGCAATCCTTCATCTATGATGTGCGGGACAACCGTTTCAACCCGACCTCTGGCTATCTGCTGCGCTTGAATCAGGACCTTGCTGGCTTTGGCGGGGACGATCGCTTCATCCGCAACGAGGTGCAGGCGGAATATTATGAACCCCTCGCCAAGAAATGGACGTTTGTCGGCTATGGTGCGGCAGGGAACATCACCGGGCTTGGCCGCGATGTGCGGATTAACCAACGCTTTTTCACTGGCGGTCAGGAAATTCGTGGTTTTGCGAATGCGGGCGTTGGCCCGCGCGACATCAGCACCAACGACGCATTGGGGGGCAACACCTATTATGCCGCCACGGCCGAAGTGCGCTTTCCGCTCGGATTGCCGGAGGATCTGGGTGTGACCGGCGCACTCTTCACGGATTTTGGTAGCGCCTATGGCATCGATGGGCCCGGCGACAGCAACCTGCGTGACCAGGGCAGCCTGCGTGGCTCGGTGGGTTTTGGCATTGCCTGGACCTCGCCATTCGGCCCGATTCGTATCGATTTCTCGAACGCCTTCTTGAAGGAAGACTTCGATGACACCGAAGCCGTGCGCTTTAATTTTGGCACCCGCTTCTAGTTCACCGATTATTTCATCGTATTTCAAACTAGTTGCAGCATTTACGGGCTTTACAGCCATGGTTAAATAGTGCAGATTGCGCTCGTTTTTGTGTCCACTTTTAGGTTAGGTCTCCCCATGAAAAAACTTTGGATTATCGCTATCTCGGCGCTCACCCTTGCTGCAACCCCAGCACTCGCTGAAAGCAATGTCGGTGTGGTCAATGTCGGCAAAATCATGCAATCGTCGAAGGCGGCCACCTCGGTACGCACCCAGCTTCAGGCGAAACAGAAATCCTTTCAGGCAGATCTCGATGCTAAAGAAAAATCCCTCTTTGCCGAGGATCAGGCGCTGGCCAAACTGAGCAAAGAAACAACCGACAAGGCCGGCTTTGAGAAAAAAGTAAAGGATTTCCGCGCCAAAGCAGCGACCGAGCAACGCGCCATCCAGACCAAAAAAGCCCAACTCGACAAGGCATTTGCCAGTGCGTTGGATGATATTCAAAAGAACATGAATGACATCGTCAAACAAGTCGCCACCGAGAAGAAACTGAACGTGGTCATCGCGTCCTCGCAGGTGCTCTACGCCGATACGACGCTCGACATCACCGATGAGGTGCTGTCGCGTCTGGATAGCAAGCTGCCATCCGTTACGGTCAAATTCTAAGCATTACGTCAAGGTTTGGTCATGGTCGATCGCCGTTTTTTCGTTAATAACGGCCCGTTTCTTAGCGCTCAGATCGCAAAAGCAACGGGCACTGTGTTGCGTGCGGCGGAACATGCCCAGCTGTCTTTTGCCGATGTGGCGCCGCTGGACCGTGCGAGCGCTAGCGACATCAGTTTTTTTGATAACTCAAAATACGCCGATCAGTTCAGCAAATCCTCTGCGGGGGCCTGTTTCGTACGCGAGAAATATGCACATCTTGCACCTGCGGGCATGGTCTTATTCCTGACCGAGGACCCCTATCGCTGCTATGCGCTCACTGCACAAATGTTCTATCCCGCAAACCGCCTTCCTGCGGGTGTGCATGCCAGTGCCGTGATTGATCCGACGGCGGCAATCGGCGATGAAGTCGCGATCGCATCGGGCGTGGTGATCGGGCGTGATTGCAGCATCGGCAACCGCTGCAGTATCGGGCCTAACACTGTTATTGGTGATGGGGTCACGATTGCAGACGATACCAGCATTGGCGGGTTATGCAGTATCACCCATGCCATGATTGGCCAGCGGGTGATTATCCATCGCGGCGTGCATATTGGGCAGGATGGCTTTGGCTTTGCTTTGGGCCGTGAAGGGCATGTGAAAGTGCCGCAACTGGGCCGCGTGATGATCGGTGATGATGTGGAAATCGGCTCGGGCACCACGATTGACCGCGGTACCGGCCCGGACACCCAGATTGGTGATGGGGCGAAAATCGACAACCTGGTGCAGATTGGCCATAATGTGCAAATCGGCAAGCGCGCGGTGATCGTGGCGCAGGTTGGCATTTCTGGTTCCACACGTGTGGGCGATGGCTGCGTGATTGGTGGGCAAACGGGCATTGCCGGCCATCTCAAAATCGGTGCCGGCGTCAAAATTGCTGCCAAATCCGGCGTCATGCATGATATTCCTGCGGGTAGTTCCTATGGCGGTTCGCCTGCAATACCGGTGGTGGATTGGCATCGCCAAACCATCGCGATTTCCCGTTTAATTAAACAAAAACTGAGGCCAGAGAATGACTGAGTTGCTTACCATCGACCCTGCACTACAATCCTATGATGTAATGGGCATTCAAAAACTCATCCCGCATCGCTACCCCTTCTTGATGATTGACCGCGTGGTTAACATCGTCGAAGGGCAATCGATCGTGGGGATCAAAAACGTGACGATCAATGAGCCGCATTTCCCGGGCCATTTTCCGGGCCATCCCGTGATGCCGGGTGTGCTGATTGTGGAGGCGATGGCGCAAACATCCGCCGTGCTGGTGATGCATACGCTGGGCGCAACTGCACATGGCAAGGTGGTGTATTTCATGTCCGTCGAGGGCTCGAAATTCCGTAAGCCCGTGGTGCCAGGAGATGTGATGCATATTCACTGTGAGGCACAAAAAAGCCGCGGTAATGTCTGGCGTTTTGCTGGCATCGCGAAAGTCGATGGCGTCAAGGTCGCCGAGGCCGTCTATACCGCGATGATCGTTGATGAGAAAGAAGAATAAGCAATGACAGCTTCCATCCATCCCACTGCGGTGATTGCCAAGGGCGCGGTCATTGGTGCCAATGTCTCGATTGGCCCCTACTGCGTCGTCGGCCCTCAGGTTACGCTGGGCGATGGCGTCACACTTATTAGCCATGTGGTGGTGGATGGCGATACCAGCATTGGCACGGGCACCGAGATTTTTCCGTTCGCCTCGATCGGGCATCGTCCGCAGGATAAAAAATTCAACGGGGAAGCATCACGCCTCGTGATCGGCGAGCGTAATGTGATTCGCGAGCATGTGACCATGAACCCAGGGACTGAAGGTGGCGGTTTGCTGACCCGTGTGGGGAATGATTGCCTGTTCATGGCCTCCGCTCATGTCGCGCATGACTGCATGGTGGGCAACCATGTGATTCTCGCTAACAATGCGACCCTCGCCGGGCATGTGACGGTGGGCGACGGCGTTATCATTGGTGGTCTATCGGCCGTGCACCAGTTTGTGCGTATTGGAGACTATGCCTTTGTCGGCGGCATGACCGGGGTGGGGAAAGACCTCATTCCCTATGGCATGGCGATGGGCGAGCGCAGTGAGCTCAGTGGCCTGAACCTTGTCGGCCTGCGCCGCCGGAATGTCAGCCGCGAGGACATCAAACAAATCCGTGACCTTTATGACCAGCTATTCGATGGCGAGGGCACCCTCGCCCAGCGCGCCGCCGCCGTGGATGCAGCAAGCCTTGGCGAGCCCGCCAAACGCATGCTCGAATTTGTGATGAGCGACAGCTCGCGCTCCTTCTGCACCCCTGCTTCTAAATCCAGCCAGCGCGAGGCGGCATGAATGCTACGGCGCAGGTCATGAATCCCCTGCCTGCGCTAGGGATTATCGCCGGTAGCGGTGATTTGCCGCGCGTGCTCATCCAAGCCTGTCAGGAAATGGGGCGGCCCTATTATGTGCTGGCACTGGAAGATACGGCCGAGGAAGAAACCGAAAAACTTGCGGGTGAGCATTACAACGTCATCCGTTTTGGCGCGATTGGCAAAGCCTTCGATATTCTGCGTAAGCATGATGTGACGGAACTGGTCATGGCTGGGCGCGTCACCCGCCCACGCATCGCCACCATTCGCCCAGACCTCAAAGGCGCAAAACTACTTGCGCGTATTGGTGCGCAGTTGCTCAGCGGCGATAACGAACTCCTCAGTAATATCGTCACCTTCCTTGAAGAAGAAGGCTTCCGCGTGGCCGGGGCCGAAGATGTGGTGCGCGACCTGCTCACGCCAGAAGGCATGATTGGCAGCATTTACCCCGATAAACGCGCGCAAGCGGATATTGAAACCGGCGCACGCATTGCCCGCGCCATCGGCGCGCTTGATATTGGGCAGTCGGTGATCGTTCAGAACGGCTTGATCATTGGCGTTGAGGCAATCGAGGGCACGGATGGCCTGATTTCCCGCTGTGCATCCCTCAAGGTCGAGGAAAAAGGCGGTGTGCTGGTGAAGGTGAAAAAACCCCAGCAGGAACGCCGCGTCGATTTACCTACCATCGGTGTCGAGACCGTCGAGCGCATCGCACAAATGGGCTTTGCGGGTGTTGCGGTCGAGGCCGGGGGTTCCTTGATTTTGAATCGCCGTGAAGTGGCCCGTCGGGCGGATGCGCTAGGCGTATTTGTCATCGGCTTTTCCATCCTCGAATAGCATGGCACGCATTGCACTGATTGCCGGTGAGGCCTCGGGCGACCAACTGGGTGGCTGGTTGATGGACGCGCTGATTGCCAAACGCCCGGATGCAATATTTAGCGGTATTGGCGGGCCAATGATGGAGAGCCGCGGGCTAACCTCCCTCTTCCCCATCCGCGACATTAATCTCATCGGCATCACCGAAGTGCTGCCGCATGTCTTCACCATCAAGCGCCGCATTCGTGAAACGGTTGAATTTCTTGAGCGCGAACAGCCCGAAGTGGTGGTGAGCATCGATTCACCCGGCTTTGTGCTTCGGGTGCTGAAAAAACTGCGCGCACGCGGCAAATGCTCCAGCAAATTCATTCATTATGTGGCCCCGACTGTTTGGGCCTATCGCCCCGAGCGCGTGCATATCATGAAGGAGCGGTTTGATTTTCTGCTGTGCCTCTTGCCATTCGAGCCGCCCTATTTCGATGCCGTTAAGCTGCCCAATCGCTTCATCGGGCATGAGATTGCGTGGTGGTGGAAAACCCGTGGCGACGGCCCGCGCTTTAGGCAAAAATATGTGATTGCCGCCGATGCCCCGCTGCTCGCCGTGTTCCCCGGCAGCCGCAATGGTGAAATCAATCGGCTATGGCCTATCTTTAAATCCTCAATCTCGCAGCTTCACGCAGCCATT
>CAZOFC010000133.1:0-5706 GCA_964578965.1 uncultured Azospirillum sp. | reverse complement strand
GGAGCTCGACGTCGCGCTGCAGTGCAGTGCGGTGCTGCGCCACCGCGCGGGCGATGGATAAGCCAAGCCCAACCCCCCCAGTTTGCGCGTTGCGCGAGGGTTCAATCCGCGTGAAGGGCTTGAACACATGCTCATGCTCGGATTCGGGAATGCCCGGCCCCATATCCGTAATTTTAATACGGATGAAGGTGGTACTTTGCTCGAGCGTAACGGTCGCGACCTGACCGCCATAGCGCAATGCATTGTCGA
The DNA here is from genome assembly GCA_964578965.1 of uncultured Azospirillum sp. Lineage (GTDB taxonomy): Bacteria > Pseudomonadota > Alphaproteobacteria > Rickettsiales > UBA3002 > QFOX01. The sequence continues at coordinate 5,457 of CAZOFC010000133.1, read as the reverse complement.
TCAGGTTAGTGAGGGCCCTGCGCATCGCCTGAGGGCGGATCATTGCAACCATTGGGTCGGCGCGCAGGTAACTGACATTGCGTTTGCTGCGACGATAGTCACCGACAATATCGTTGAGTAATGCATCGAGATCGACGGGCTCGGGCGATTCGCCCGCATCGCCACGCGCAAAATCCAAGTACTCATCAATCATCTTGCCCATTTCATCGATATCGCCAGCGAGCGCCTCGCGCGTGGGTTCGGGCATGCTGGCCAATTCCAGTTCCAGCTTCATGCGTGTCAGTGGGGTGCGCAGATCATGGCTGATCCCCGCCAGCATGTCGGTGCGGTTCTGTACCTGACGGCGCAGCCGCTCAGCCATCATCACAAAGGCGCGGCCCGCACGGCGCACTTCACTTGCCCCGCGTGGTTTGAAGTCATCGACATCCTGCCCAAGGCCCAAGCGCTCGGCCGCATGGGCGAGGGCAACAATCGGCTTGATCTGGTTTCGTAAGAACAGAATCGCAATCATCGTCAGCAGTAGGGATGAACCGACCATCCAGAGGATAAAAATCAACGTGGTTGAGCTGGTGATCATCTTACGGTTCACATGCATCACCAGCACCCCATCGCTGACATTGAGGCGCACGCGAACAATCGAGCGTGCATCATCGACACGCATGGAAACGGGTTGTCGCAGGCGCTGGCTGAGATTGGTGTAGAGCTCGGGAAATAATTCCTTGCCCTTACTGACGGTGACTGGGTTGGTCGCCTCAAAACTCACAGGAATAGACAGCTCACGGCCAAGGCTTTGCGTATTCTTTAAGGCGGTTGCGTGATCCTTTTCCTCAGCATCGCGCTCATAGGTTTGCTGCAACCAAAGCAAATCGCTGGCCACCGAGTTGGCAAGGTTACGTTCCACACTACTCCAGTGGCGGTCATAGAACACATGGGTGATGATGATCTGCGATAGCACCATCGGCAGCACTAAAATCAGCAAGGCGCGGCCAAAGAGATTGCTCGGTGCTAAGCGCTTGATGCTGAAACGGCGGCGACGCATGGAGCGCCTTGCAGGCTGCTTAAACGGGTTCGGCATACAGCGCATACCCCGCATGGCGGATCGTTTGCAGATAGATTGGTTTACTTGGCTGCGGCTCGATTTTCTTGCGCAGGCGGTTGATCTGCACATCGACCGAGCGTTCGTTGCTGACATCGCCAAGGGCCGAGGCGATCGCCTCGCGGCTAAGCGGCGTGCCCGCCGATTGCGCCAGCACTCGCAGGCAATCGCATTCGCTGGTGGTGAGATAGACCGGCGCATCGAGATAACTTAAGCGCCCTTGTACGAGGTCGAAGCGGTAATCGCCAAACACCACCGCTTGGCGTGTAACGCGCTGCTCTCGGCGGCGGGCAAGGATGTTCTCAAGGCGCAAGAGTAGTTCCTTTGGGGCAAACGGTTTGCCCAGGTAATCGGCCGCTCCTGCTTCAAGCCCGGCAATGCGGTCATCCGCCTCACCGCGTGCGGTCAGCAGCAGCACTGGCGGTGCATCGGCACGGGCTTTGAGGCGTGCTGCATAGGCCATGCCCGTTTCCCCCGGCATCATCACATCCAGCACGATGCCATCGACCACAAAGGCACGCAGCACCTCCTCGGCCTCCGCCGTATTGGCAGCGGTGGAGATGAAGAAGCCTTGGTCGCCCAGATATTTCTTGAGCAGATCGCGCAGGCGGGCGTCATCATCGACCACGAGGATATGGGCTTGAGGTTGGTGTGTCAGCGTCATGGGCGCTTTAATAGCACATGTGTAACGCCTTCGCCGCCTTTTTCTGGCCGCGCATGGCTGATCGTGGAAATCAGCGGGCGAAGGCGCGGTTCGTTCAGCCAATCGGGCAGGGCGGCGCGCAGCACGCCCATGGCGGTGCCGCGGCCCTTACCCGTGATGATGACCACATGCCGATCGCCCATCTGCTGCTGGCGGGTAATGAAGCGCGTGACCTGCTCCATCGCCTCAAGCTTGGTCATGCCGTGCAAATCGAGCGTTGCATCCACCTTGGGGTGCTGTTTGAGGCGTTTATTGGCCTCGCGCTGCGATAGTGCGGGAAGTGGCGCCTTGGCCCGTGGGCGTGAGGCGGGAGCATTTATGGGCAACGCTTTCGCCGTGGCGGCTCGTATCGAGTTGCTGATGACGGGGGTGAGGGATGCTTCGTCCGTGGGTTCTTCGATGCTGCGCTCAAAGGGTGTGGTGTGGCGATTACTTTCCCGCCAGATGGCGCGTTCCTCGGGCGTCAGTATCCGTGGTTTCTTCATGGGGCCGGGGCGGGGGCTTCCGGCGCTTGCTCGGCATCCTGCGCGTCTGGCTTGACGACGATACCATCGCGCAAGGTCACACCCTCTGCCACGGGGAGCAGCCAATACACATCACCGCGTGCGTTCTGGTGACCGGCTTGCCATTCGGCTTGCTCGCCACGGCCAAAGAAAATATCCGCGCGGTGGGGCCCATGCAACGCACCCCCCGTATCTTGCGAGATGAACAGGCGCTGAAGCGGGGTTTGTGCCGTGCTTTGTGGACGCGTCATGAAGGTATCGAGATAGGTCGGCACGCCATAGGCGGCGCGGTCATCATCCACCGCGATCGAGCGTAGCGGGGTGAGTGGAATACCGAGCGCTCCCTTGGCCATTTCATCGCCCGGGGCAAGCTTGAAGAAAATATAGGAGGGGTTGGTGTTCATCAGCTCTTTGGCCTCGCGCGGGTTGGCCTTGAGCCAGTCGCGGATGCCTTGCATCGAGACTTCACTGAGGATACCACGCTCTTTCATCACTCGGCCGATGGGCACAAATTCATGCCCGTTCTGGGCGGCATATTGCAGGCCGACCAAGCTACCATCGGGTAGGCGCACCTTGCCCGAACCCTGGATATGCAGGAAGAAAAGCATCACCGGGTCATCGACATACAGCAGCACCGGCGCGCGGCCTTTAATGGCACCATCCGTGATTTGCTCGCGCGTGAGGTAGGGTTTTTTCAGATCACTCGGTACACCATAGACCGGCGTGAGATAGGGCGCTTTGCGCGTGCGTGAGCCGTTGATGATGGGTTCGTAGTAGCCCGTATGCAGGCCCTTGTTCGTTGCTTCGGTTTCCACTTTGTAGGGGGTGAAGTTGCCCTCAAAAAAGGCACGGGCTTCGTCGTTACTCATTTCAGAGGCCTGCGCGATGCTGCAAACGCGTTTCCAGTGTTCGCGTTCGCCGACCGCGCCTTCATCCCGACTACGATAGGCGTTGTTGCGCGTGGCATTGGCCGTGCAGCTTTGCGCGAATACCTGCAACGCCTCGGCATGGGCATCTTCCCGCCAGCCATTCAGGGCGCTGTAACGGGTGGGGGTGATTTTGGTGGCGTCGCCGCAGGCGGCAAGCAGCATCAGTAAGGCAAGGCATAGATGGGTCTGTTTCATAGGCAATGGATAGCCAGTAGCACTCGCGCTGGAAAGTGAATTTACTAAATTCTGGCCCAAGCCCGCCGGATAAGCTCGCACCCGCGGTGCGCGTGCCACAGCCCATGCTGGGCATTTTTCAATTCACCACAAGGTTTCGCTGGACTTTGGCGGCAGTGTTGTGTAACTAGGCCGCCCACAGTGCAGCAGGTTGCATTGTTTCGTTGGTGACGCGGGGTGGAGCAGCCCCGTCGAGGCGAGCCGTGAGGCGATGCCGAGAAAACAAATGCTCCGGGCTGCACTGCAGCTTGATGTTTGGTGACGCGGGGTGGAGCAGCCCGGTAGCTCGTTAGGCTCATAACCTAAAGGTCGTCAGTTCAAATCTGGCCCCCGCAACCAACATCCTACCCAGCTGGCGTTTATCCCAGAAATTCGACAGCGCTTGGTTGCGCTTTATGCCTACTGTCCCAGCACATCCGCACGGGTGCTGTTTACAATCTGTAACGCTTCGGCGATGAGGTCTTGAGGAACGCTCAGTTCTTCCATCGCGGATTTAAGGTGCATGGCAACCCGGTCGAAATGTTCGCCATTCATCCCCTGATTGACGGCACCGGCATGCGCAGTGCGCAGGCTTTTACCCGTGTAGTGATTGGGCCCACCAAACGCATAAGTGACAAAGGCCGATTGACTGAGGCGCAGCGTCTCGACATTGCTGTTCTCAAAAAATGGCGCGAGCGAATCATCATCGAGAATCTTGTCGTACATTTTCAGTACCGTGGCCTTCACGGCCGCGTCACCGCCAATGCGTTCAAACAGTGATTTTGCCATTGGTTTTCCTTTGTGTGAGTGATGCTGAAGGCTCGCAGTGCGCATTCAGCAGGGCATATTCTTCAGTTTACGATAGAAGGTGGATTTAGCAATACCCAATGCTTGGGCGGCATGGGTGACGTTGTGATGGAAATGTTTCAGCGCAGTCTGCATCGCTTCCGCCTCGATTACATCGAACGGTTTGAAATTGCCCGCCTCGTCGCGCAGCGAAATGCTGAGCGGCGATAGTGGGTGCTGCTCGACCGAGGGTAGGGGGGCGGTCGATTCATGGATGGATTCGAGCACGTCGCGGTCGATCTCGTAGGCATCGGACAAAACCAGCGCGCGGTGGATCAACCCCTCGAGTTCGCGCACATTGCCCGGCCATGCCTGATCGATGAGGTAGGCTTGTGCATCCGGCGTCAGGGCTTTGGCGGCAAGCCTGTCCGAGAGGGAAATCCGACTGATGAAATACTCGGCAAGTGGCAGAATATCTGCCCGGCGTTCACGCAGTGCGGGCAGGGTGATTGGCAAAATATTCAGGCGGAAGTAAAGGTCCTCGCGGAAGCGCCCAGCCTCCACTTCGCGGCGCAAATCGCGGTCGCTGGCGGTGATGAGGCGCAGGTTGACCTTGACCGGTCGCCCGCCGCCCATGGGCTCGATTTCACGTTGCTGCAACACCCGCAGCAAGCGCACCTGAATATCGGCGGGCAGTTCGGTGATGTCATCCAGGAACAACGTACCGCCCTCGGCCGCGCGAATTTTTCCAAGCGCGCGTGGTGCATTGTTTGGCGCGGGTGTGCGCTCATCGCCAAACAGCACGGGTTCGATATGGTGCGACAGCGCACTGCAATTGACCGCAACAAACGGCCCGCCTGCGCGCCTGCTTTCGCCATGAATGGTGCGGGCGAATGGCTCCTTGCCCGTGCCTGTTTCCCCCATCAGCAGCACCGGCACATCCGAGCTTGCGGCCTTGCGGCCATAAGCAACCGGTTGCGCGAGCCCGGCCCGATAGCCGACCAGATCGCGAAAAGCGATGGCTCCCTCTTTATCGCGCTTCAGCTTCGATAATTCCTGCGATAGCGCGGAAAGCCGGATGGCATTGCTGATCGTAATGTTCAGATGCGCAGGCTCGGGCGGCTTCACCACAAAATCGCTGGCACCTTCCTTGATCGCTTTCACCGCCTGTTCGGTATCATCGCTGCTGGTGAGCTTGTGCACGGTTAAATCTGGGCGATGTGTGCG
>CAZOFC010000132.1:0-5827 GCA_964578965.1 uncultured Azospirillum sp. | reverse complement strand
TAGGGGATGGAAACAAAACATCGGAAGCGTAAGTCGTTCACCACGATGCGAGCACGCCGAGGGGATACGAAGCGAGAGCGAGGCAATTCCGCCCTCGGCCTCCATCCGCGTTTAACGGCATGATTCATAGTCACAATGTTGTAACATTGTGATGGTATGAATCTTTCATGGGAAGTTCTGAAAAGATTCATAGTCACCAGAAAAAATCTGAGACGGCTCTGCCGCGCCTTTTCCTCAGCGAGGCAGATGCGGATCGTGAAATGATGCAAATGCGCTGGCGCATGGGTACCGAAGCCGACGCGGCTGAGCGGATGCGCCGGTTAGAGATTATTAGAGATGTGGTTGGCGGCAAGCTGGGCGATGAACAGACCTTGAATATGTTGCGGCAAACGACTGCACTCAAGAATATCATCAGGCAGGAGGGCTGGTCGATTCAGACAATCAGTCAGCTGGAGTCGCTGATATATGGCGTATGCGATGCCCATGCGTCGTTTGATTCTCCCTTATGGAAGGGACAGCTGGCGCCACTGAGCATGCGGCTTGCGAGTAAGGATGAAGCGGCACATTACTGCCCAGACTCCAGCACGCAGCTCATGCCGATTGCCAGAGAAAAAAGCAAGAAAGAGCCCTTGCGACTAATGAGCGGTGAGAGACTTGTGGCCGAAGATGCCGAATCGCAAGCTGTTCTTGACTTCATTCAGCACTACCTAACCCCGGAGTCCGATGCGCCCAATGCAATCTACGACTTTCATCGTGACCTGCGTATCCGAGAGAACTATGCCGAGCGCACAGAGCACGCGCTAGAGGCCGCGTTTACCATGGCTGAGATTGCTAGGAACTTTGCAAAAACTCTTGCCGATGCGCACAACGCTCAAGACGCAAAAACGCGTGGTGAATTTGCCGATTTAGCCGACGAGTTACTCATGGAGTTTAATCTGCAACGCTATGGTTTATTGGCGCTTCTGAGGACAAGTCACTGGCGCAAGGAAGAAGGCTTAGTCCACGACGATAGAGATTTCGTACAGCGCCTATCGTGTGATTTACTGATTCATGCGCTTGCCGAGCAATCCTACGCACTACCTACAACGCATGAACTTCACGCGATGGATTATCAGGACGATATGCATCCAAGCGTAGAAAGTTATTTCAGTGAGGCCTATGCCCATATCGAGCGTGTGCTCGGAATTCGACCACACCGTGATCGCGTGACGCAGGTTCCTGCAGTCGATGAGGCGCAGATTGATACGCCGCAAGGACGACTGCATTAGGTGACACCTGTCATAAAATACTCTCCGCAATCGGGGGCATGGCGCATCGAATGCTTGCGGTTTGGGTCGGCCTCGCATTACAGTGAGCACGAAACCAAAACGAGTACCCATGCGTCACGCGATTACTATTTCAGCCTATGCTTTTGTGCTTGCGCTTGGGCTTGCACCCGCGGCCCATGCGGGCAGTTTTGAGGATGCGCTGAGTACGGCCTATACCAACCACCCACGCATCAAGGTCGAGCGTCAGCGCCAAGAGGCGACGGATGAGGGCGTGGCACAGGCCATTTCCGGTTTCCGCCCGACCATCACGGCCAACTATAGCAACAGTGCACAAGAGACGACCTTCAACAACGCCGCAACCAACAGCGGCAATGCCGAAATCAAGCAGTTGCGCCTAGAGCAACCCTTGTTTCGTGGCGGCGGCACCTGGTCGTCGTTCCAAAGTGCTAAACAGCGGGTGAAAGCCGGGCAATACGAGCTAAGCGCGGTCGAGCAGCAAGTGATGCGCGACAGCATCACGGTGTATATGAACGTGGTGCAGGCAAGCGCACTCCTTGACCTTGCGCGCCAGAACGAGCGGGTGCTGGGTGAACAACTCGCCGCCGCGGAAGCCCGCTTTGCAGTGGGTGAGGTGACCCGCACCGATGTGGCACAGGCGCGCGTGCGCATGGCCGGGGCGAAATCGAACGTGGTGACTGCGGAAGGGGCGCTGCTCAGCGCCATGGCCTCTTATGAGCGCACCATCGGTGTGCGCCCGGAAGGGACGCTTGCAGTGCCCGAAACCTTGCCGCAATTGCCTGAAACATTGGAGCTGGCGCTCGAGCGTGCGCGTGCGGCCAACCCGCAGTTGCTCTCGGCGCTGCATAACGCCAAGGCCTCGGACTTTGACATCGATACCACGCAGGCGCGCCTGCTGCCGCAGGTGAATTTGGTCGGCAGCCTAAGCCGGCAAAGCGGGGTAGGTGTTGCGGGGACAAGCGATTTCGATCAGGACCGCATCGGGGTCGAGGTCGCGATTCCGATCTATCAGTCGGGGGCGGAGTGGTCGCGCGTGCGTGAGGCGAAGGCCACCGCGCGCCAACGCAACCATGAAACGATTGATCGCCGCCTGAGCATCGATGAAGCCGTGATGCAAAGCTGGGAGCAGCTGGAAAGCGCGATTGCCAACATCACCGCCCGCAACGACCAAATCCAAGCCGCAAGCCTCGCCCTTGATGGCGTGAAGCAAGAGCAGCAATTCGGCGCGCGCACCGTGCTTGATGTGCTCGATGCGCAGCAGGAGCTATTCGCCGCACGCAGTAACCTCGTGCGTGCCCAGCGCGACCGTATTGTTGCGGCCTACAACTTGGCATTCGCGCTTGGCCAGCTTACCCCTGTGCAGCTTGGCCTGACCGTTGCCGCCTATGACCCGCAAACGCACGCCGATGATGTGCGTTGGCAACCGCTGGGTTTTTAAGCCACTCTAGCGATGTCGATTGTTAGCGGTGCGTAGCGTAAGCGAGTCGCGCAAGCGGCGGGAGCACGAGGGCAAGACCCTCGTCTGCGCGAAGCGCTCGAGAGAATTGCAAGTCATACACAGGCATCATGTCAGGCATTGCGTGTGCGAAGCGCAACAAAACCGCAACGTTGCGCTGCATAGACCGCACGCATCGCGCAGCACGCGGAAAAATCCTTGCATATCGGGGTGTTCGTCGCGTAACGTAGGACGTGATTAAGGGAGTTTAAATGGCCGAGCCTGCCAAAGAATCCGATCAGTCGATGGAAGATATCCTGCAGTCGATCAAGCGCATCATTGCCGATGAGGGCGATTCCGCGCCTACCGCCAATGGCTCCGACGTGCTGGAACTCACCGAGCTACTCGCCGAGGATGCCGCACCACCCGTGGTGGCGCCCACCCCCGCAGCGATGCCAGAACCTGCACCCGTTGCCGAGCCTGTGCGCGCCATGGAGCCAGCACCCGCACCCATGATGGCGCCAGCGACAACGCCAGCCCCTGCACCGATGCCAGCTCCGGCTGCGCTTGCCACATTACCCACCGGTTTGATGTCGGACGCAGCAGTCGCGGCTTCGGCCGCGGCGCTCAACGCGCTTGCGCACAAGCCCGAGCCTGTCTCAGCACACCACGCAAGCCCCATGTTGCGCTCGGGTGTCACGGTCGAGGATCTGGTGGTCGAGGCCTTGAAGCCCATGCTCAAAGAATGGCTTGATGGCAACTTGCCCGAGCTGGTGCGCACGCTCGTCGAGCGTGAAATCCGCCGTATGAGTGGTAACTAAGATTTTCCTGTTATCTTCTTCCCAGCCAGACATGAGAAAGCGCCGGAGTATTAGCGCCCAAGCGAAATAAGAAAGCTACCGTGGCGTTGGCTTCTTAAAATACGTTAGTAAATACTAGTGCACAGGCGATGCTGGACGAGTTCAATCGGTAATTCGCTGTGGCATTCTGGTTTGATGCTGTGGCATCGGAGCAGCCAGCCCAACCTTGCCCCCAAACTTTGCCCATACCGGGGCGACCATCATCAATCTTTGTGTCAATATTCCATGCTTCTTCAGGCTTCAAAATAGCCGTTTCATGTGAGCTAGGTGACGACGCATTCTCGCCAAATGTTACAATAGTGCCATACATACCATCCCAGAGCCCACCTGGGTTTGAGACAACAGGCCCACCGCGCGTGTGCATGCCCCATTTTGCATTAGATAGTTTCGAGCGCATGAAGTTAACGCCCGCAAGCGCATCCCATTGCGTGGCACCTGCGGTAACACCCGAGTACCTACCTTCAATCAACCCGGCATTGGCAAGCTGTTGGAAGAATCGAAAATACTCGTACGAACTTGCAGTGAGTGAAAAAATCCCATCCCCATTACCGTTACATGTGGTGGCATCGGTACTTGGGGTAGCGCTAGTACCGGGGCAGGCGGCAGCGGTACCCCAAAAAGAGGTCGCGTTGATCATATCGCCAGGATACGAAAAATATTTATCCCGAAAGCTCTGTGCCGCGGCGGTGAGGCGTTGATATTCCGTGGGTATGGCGCGCAACTCCGCTGCGCGGATTAGCGCTTGGCCCGAGAGCACCCCGCCGACGAGAAGACCGAGAATGACGAGCACGATGGAGAGTTCAACTAGCGAGAAACCCTTCACAGTGTGGCGGGTAGTATTGATGCTCATCTGACCTCGACTCGCGTGGTTATAGTAATTTAAAAATAGTATTTCTGATCGGTATTTTATTCAAGATACGATATCTGCAAGCGCTGGCTATTGGGAAGATCATAAGACGTGAGAGCTATAATACATCACACTTCTTTTTGACACACTCAATAATTTATAGCCAATGAGTGTTAACATTAATAGTCTGCTGGTCTAGCAAGTCTCGAGCGACTAGCGTGCCCTTTTATTGGGCTCAGCAATGCACAAGGCGCAACAAATGATGAGGCGTGGCATAGGAGGGAGTCAGTTGTGTCGAACACATCACATGGTGCGCTATTTTTAGCATTTTCATTGGGGCTGAAATCATTTTCTAATGCATCAAGCGAGGATAACTCGTATTAGCTTGATGCATGAGATATTTCTCGCAAATTACTGGATTACAATTAAAACAACTAGGTTTGGTTACACTGATTGTGGGCGGGTTGTGCGCTAAGGCATTAGCACAATCCCCCACCTCTTCCCCAGCACCGATTCTTGCGCTCGAACCACTTCCCGGCCTGCCTGCCCTTGGGGGTAGCCCCCCACCAGCACTGCCCGCCGTTAACCTTCCGACCACGCCAGCGTCGCCAACACTTGCCGCGCTGCCCACTGTTCCACAAGCGCCCGCTGCAAATTCGCCTTCACCAACGCTCGAAAAACTACCTGAATTGTCTGTAGTTAAAGCCCCGGCAGCCCCGCAGGCGGCTGAACCTGTGGTTGCAGAGCCGGCTCCTCCAACGCCCGAGGCGAGCGAGACGGCCGCCGCCGAAAAAGCATCCGGCACCGACACAGCCGCAAGCACCGATACGGGTGGGCAATTACCTCCGCAGGGACTCCCGGAATTACCGCTGCCGGGCGCAATCGGTACCGGTGAGGGGGCCATTGCCGGGGCCGCGTTGCCAGCCATTTCATTGCCCGAAATTCAAGTGGACCAACCATTCGAGGCACCCAAGCCTAAAGTCAAAACCTGGGCAACCAAGCTGGCCCCGAGCGTGATTCCAAAGAAAACCAACTTTAACTACAAGCGCGAGCTGCTGCCTGAGGTGATTTACACGACCCAGTATAGCCGCGATAATCAGCATTTGCCCAGCCGCCTCACGCGCGATGATTACGAGCGACTGCTGTTCGCCAGCATCGCCAAAAACGATGTCGAGGCCACCCGTGCGTTGCTCAATGCGGGCACCGGGCTTGCCGCCACTAATGAGGCGGGGGAAACTCCCCTTGCGGCGGCAAAACGCGCGGGGGCAGAGGATGTGGCGGCATTGCTTGTCGCCCGCGGCGCACGCTAGCTGCACACCATAAATCTTGACCCGTTCGCGATGCTAGGGCATTGATTCGCCTCGAATCCACAAGGGGCACCCATGACCAAAACTTACGG
>CAZOFC010000131.1:0-5844 GCA_964578965.1 uncultured Azospirillum sp. | reverse complement strand
CGGCTACTCACTAAAAAACAGCCCGTGCCGTATGGCATCGCGATTGCCGCGGCCTTCGCGTGGTTGCTATGGACCGGCAAGATATATGGTCTGTAGCCATTCCACTTAAAAATTTCCGCTAGCTGCAAATGTCGATTTTCTGCGCTTCCGCTGCGCATGCACCAAAATGTGCACTTGCGCGACGGTTCTCAAAAACCGCTATTTTCGCTGAAGCGGAAATTCTTAATTGAACCGTCTAAAGCAGTTTCCTGATTAGGGCTTCGCCGTCACTGCCAGTTGCGCTTCAACCGCTTTGATGAGGCTTGAGGCATCCGGGCTGGTGGTGGAGTTGAAATGATCAACAAGCGACCCGTCACGCGCGACGAGGTATTTGTGGAAGTTCCATTTCGGTGCGGTGCCAAACCCAAGTGTCTCACGTGCCCAGAGGTAGAACGGGTGGGCCGCATCGCCACTCACCACTTGTTTGGAAGACATCGGGAAGGTCACGCCGTAATTGAGCTTACAAAATTCCGCAATCTCGGTGGCGCTGCCGGGTTCCTGCGCGCCAAAATCATTGGCGGGGACACCGAGGACCACAAGCCCTTTGTCTTTGTATGTGTCATAGAGCTTTTGCAGCCCCTCATATTGCTTCGTAAAGCCGCAGTTGGATGCGGTGTTGACGACCAGCACGACCTTGCCCTTGAACTGGCTTAGCGGCAATGGCTTCTCGCCCACGAGCGTAGTGAAGCTGAAATCATAGGCGCTGCCTTTTGGCGCTTCGGCTTTGGCTTTGCTGAATGGAAACATAAGTACCCCCGCAGTGAGAAGAAACAAAAAGCTGATGCGCACTGTGCGCGTGATGTTGGGGAAAGGCAAGGTGCGTGTCATGGTCATTCTCCGTTAGGCTTTTGCTTTGGGGCGCACGCGCGACAAGCCGCCATCCACCGCGAGGACTTGGCCCGTGATCCAGCTATTGGCGGGGTCGAGCAGGAAGAGGATGGCCCGCGCCACATCCTCAGGCGTGCCAAGGCGGCCAAGCGCATGCATGGCCAGTGAAAATTTACGCGCCGCCTCATTGCTGGTGATGCTGGCGGTGAGCGGCGTATCCGTCAGGCCCGGGGCCACGGCATTGACGCGCAGGTTCTGCGGCGCATAGGTTGCCGCGGCCGAGAGCGTAAGGCCAAGCACGCCCGCTTTCGCCGCAGCAATCGCCTCGTGGTTGGCGAGGCCTTCCATCGCAGCGGCCGAAGAAATCAGCACTACCGAGCCGCCAGACGTCATGTGTTTGCCAGCGGCACGCACGCAGGCAAAGGCGGTGGTGAGCGACGCTTGGATGACGGACTGGTATTGCTCGAAGCTGGTGAGGTGGGCCGATTTGAGCAGAAGCGACCCGGCACAATTCACCACCCCATCGATACTGCCCATGGCTGAAATAGCCGCGGCAAAGGCCGCATCCACGGCGTCAAAGTCGCTGGCATCGACAATCATATCGGGCGAAATTTTATTGCCATTGCGTGCGGTAGTGAACACCTGATGGCCTTGCGCGCGCAGCCCCGCAACCGTTGCCTGACCGATGCCGCTTCCTGCCGCCATTACCAGAAAATTTGCCATGGAACCCTCATTCGATTTTGGCCATACTAGTGGCAATAACGCTTTTACGTATCTAAATTTTTGTTCATGCGTTACCACCCAAGCTAACGCGGAAGTAAGTAGGTTTTCGCTAAGAAATTGCTACAACACATGCAATCTAACACCGAGGGATTATTTATGAGCACATATCGTAGTATGACCCCATTCATGGCTGGTATTGCAGCGCTGCTGATGGCAGTAAGCGCCCATGCCGCGCCAAAGGAAGTTGCCGGCACCATCAAACAAGAAACTGCCTATGGTGAAGGCAAGCTGCAGCGGCTGCTGTTCGTGGCCTACAAAGCGAGTTTATGGACGGATGCGAAGGCGTGGAGTTATGAGGCGCCATTTGCGCTGTCGATCACCTACAATATGGGTTTCACAAAGGACGATCTCGTTGATCGCACCATCAGCGAAATGGCGGGGCAATCGGAATCACCGACTCCGGCGGAGAGCTACCGCGAGGTGCTGAATAAGGCCTTTACCGATGTAAAGGACGGCGAGCGTTTCACGGCACTGTTCACTGCAAAAAAATCAGTGCGCTTTTATCACAACGGCAGATTCATGAGTGAAATTGCCGACCCGGTATTTGCCAAGCGCTTCTTTGATATTTGGCTATCGCCAAAAACCACGGAACCCGCACTGCGCCGGGGCTTACTCGGCTTAAGTGAATGATGCGCCGTTTAGGCGTTTCCACCTTATTGCGCTATGCGGCACTCGCGGTACCGCTCGCCTTTGCCGGTTTGCCGATTTATGTCACGGTGCCCAAATTCTATGCGCAGTCGCAGGGCATGAACTTGGCACTGCTGGGCGCGTTGTTGCTTGGCGTGCGCCTCATCGATTGCTTTCTGGACCCGCTGATCGGCTGGTGGCGCGACCGCTACCCCGCCGCACGCCGCACCACCATGCGCGTGGCCGTGGTGGGCCTCATGGGTGGCTATTGGTTGGTGTTCAACCCTAGCCATCAGCCAACCGTCACCATGCAGGCGGCCGTGCTCGCCATCAGCCTTGCGCTTGTGTATTTCAGCTACAGCGTGCTGATGGTGCATTATTATGCCGCGGGGGTTGCCTTGGCCGAGGCACCCGAAGATGCGCCACGGGTGGCGGCGTTTCGTGAATCCTTCATGCTGCTTGGTGTATTGCTCGCCTCGATGTTGCCGCCGCTGCTCGCGCAGCAATTCGGGGCCGATGCCTACCCGATGCTGGCGATGATGTTTGCACCCATGCTACTGGTCGGCGCCACCATCACCATGCGCTTGCCTGCGTGCACCATGGCGGCAACCAGCACTGTACCCACAGGCCTGAGTGGCTTGCGTGCCTGCTGGCGCGAGGTGGCCATTCGGCGGGTGCTGGTGGTATTATTTTTCAACAGCATCCCCAGTGCCATCACCGGCACGTTGTTTCTGTTCTTCACGGCCGATGTGCTTGGCGCGAGCGAAACACAAGCAGGGCTATTTCTAGTCCTCTATTTTATCAGCGCAGGCATGGCGATTCCGTTCTGGACATGGCTTGCCCGCCGCATTGGCTTGCGCCCCGCCTTGCTCATCGGCATGGGGCTGGCGATTGCGGCATTTATGTTTGCCTATGGCCTCACGCGGGGTGATTTGCTGCCATTTGCCATCATCTGTGTGGTTTCGGGGGCTGCTGTGGGGGCGGATGTGACGCTGCTATCCGCCTTGTTTGCGCAAAGCCTGGCGCGCGTGCCCGAGCATGCAGGCAGTGCGTTTGGCGTGTGGCATTTTTTAAGTAAGCTGACATTGGCGCTAGCGGCGGGGCTGGTGCTGCCGTTGCTCGGGGCCTATGGCTACACGCCCGGGGGCACAGGCTCACTTACCATTTTGTCACTCGCCTATGCGCTCATTCCGTGCTTATTGAAGATCATTGCGATGGGCATTCTGGCCCGCCATCATTCACTTAAGGAGTCCTCATGAAAACGCGTTTCAAGGCCATGTTTGCGGGCTTACTTTATGTGCTCACTGGCTGTTCCTCGGCCACGATTCAGGATTATGCCAATAACACACCCAAGCTCGATATCCGCCAATACCTCAACGGTAAGCTCGAGGCATGGGGCGTGCTGTTTGATACCTCAGGCAAGGCCGACCTGCAGTTCCATGTGACGATGACCGGCAGCTGGAAGGGCAATGTGGGCACGCTGAAAGAAAACTTTGTCTATAGCGACGGCCGCAAGGATGAGCGCATTTGGACGATCACGTTCACCGATGACACGAACTTCACCGCGACCGCCCATGATGTGGAAGGCGTTGCGGTGGGCACGCAGGCGGGCAATGCCGCCAACATGCGTTATGTGCTCAATGCCGTGCGCAGCAATGGTGATACCATCACCCTCTCGATGGATGACTGGCTGTATCTCGTCGATGACAAGACCCTCATCAACCGCACCAAGATGCGCAAGTTTGGCATCACCGTGGGCGAGCTTGTGATCAGCTTCAAAAAATTGTAACTCCTAGCCCATGGATGTCGCGGGCAAACATATCTGGCTAGTGGGCGCAAGTGCGGGCATTGGTGCAGCGTTGGCCAAAGACTTGGCACAAGCAGGCGCGACGCTGACCGTCAGTGCGCGTAGTGCGGAGCTGCTCAAAACCTTAGTGCAAGAAATGGCAGGCAGCGCCCACCGCGCCATCACCCTCGATGTGACGGATGCCGCAAGCGTTGCCAACGCATGGGAGCAGGTGACGCACACGACCCTGCCTGACATGATGATTTACAACGCCGGTGCCTATGAGCCGATGGCCGCCACGCAGTTTGACCTTAAAAAAATCGAGCAGATCATGGATGTGAATTTCCATGGCGCATTGCGCGTGTTGTCGCATGTCATTCCCGCCTTTGTGGCGCGTAATGGTGGCCATATTGCACTGGTGGGCAGTGTGGCGGGCTATCGCGGCCTGCCTGGCGCGATGGGCTATGGCGCGAGCAAAGCGGCCCTCATTCACTTTGCAGAAAATCTGCGTGCGGATTTTGCGGCCACCAAGATTGGTGTCACCATCATCAACCCCGGCTTTGTGAAAACGCAGCTGACGGCGAAGAATGATTTTTACATGCCCTGCATGATCACGCCGGAAGCGGCAGCGAAGGCCATCATGCGCGGGTTGAAGCGGGATGATTTTGAGATCCACTTCCCGCACCGCTTCACGCGGGTGTTGAAGTTTTTCCGCCTGCTGCCAAGTGGCATCTATTTTCGCCTGCTGCGGGCAACGAAGTTTTAGAAGGGTTCTGTCATTGCGAGCTAAGCGAAGCAATCCAGCGCGCCGAGTCTTCGGCGCTCAATACTAACTATTTATCTGGATTGCCGCGTCGGCCTGAGGGCCTCCTCGCAATGACGCAGTACAAACATATTTCAGCGCTTAAGTGCACAGCCACTCTCGACACCGCCCATGCGCCGCTCGATGCTTGATGCATAATTGCTGACAAACGCGGTTGGGTGCGCGGGGTTGCGCCGGCGTGGGCTAGGCAACACGGCGGCAAGCAGTGCTGCTTCACGCGCACTTAAATTCGCGGCGGATTTATGAAAATAACGGCGGCTTGCCGCCTCGGCGCCGAACACGCCGCGGCCAAATTCCGCGACATTGAGATAGGTATCCATCACCCGGCGCTTGCCCCACGCCGTATCGAGCAGCATGGCCAGTGGTAGCTCTATGGGCTTGCGGACATACGAAAACCCGTGCCACAAAAACAGATTCTTCGCCGTTTGCATGGCGATGGTGGAGCCGCCATGCGAGGCGTCATCCTCGACCACGTCGCTCACCACTGCTTTCATGGCTTTCCAATCAATCCCCTGGTGGTCGCAAAAACGACCATCCTCGGCGGCAATCACGGCGCGGATGAGGTTGGGTGAAATACGCCGCAGCGGGACATACTTGCGCTCGACCTTTCGCAACGTAAACACCCGCGCCGCCATCAGGGTCGAAATGGGCGGGAACACGGTGTTATAGGCCAGTAGCGTGAGCCACAGGCTGATGACCCAAAGCAGGATGGTTTTAAGAAGCGACATGACGCGCTGTGTAGCAAGGGGCGGCTAAACGAGCACTAAAAAAATGAATGGGGATGTTTAACGCTGCGTAGCCTTCCGTGATGAGCCGCGTTGCGTATGCGAGCCCGCTGGGAGGGGATTGTGAGCATCAAATTGCGAGTCGGACGAGCCAGCCATGAGCCCACGAAGTGGCGCGCAGGGTTGGTCAGCAGACCAACCCGCAGCAGACCAATACTAGTTAAACCACTGGT
>CAZOFC010000130.1:0-5900 GCA_964578965.1 uncultured Azospirillum sp. | reverse complement strand
CACCCAACCCTCTCCCGCGAGGGGAGAGGGCTTTCCCATACGCACTGCCACCGCTCATTTTAGGGCCAAGGTATCAAAAGGCACCTACATCCGCAGCCTAGGGCGCGATATAGCCCAAAAACTGGGCACGGAAGGCTATATTTCGCGCCTGCACCGGGCGGCGGTTGGTCCATTTACCGATGCAAACGCGATTTCGCTGGATTTTCTTAGCCGTTCAGTGCATAAGGCGCCACCGCTAGGAGAGATAACCTCTTGGCTTACACCACTTCTACGCGCGCTGGACGACATCCCGGTGCTGGCGCTGAATGGTGGGCAGTTGCACCAACTGCGTCATGGCCAGCGTGTCACGCTGGAGCAGCCATATCCCGATACCCCACAGATTGTGGTGGTGGATGGAAACGAAATGGCTGGCATGGCGAAAGTGGTCGGAAATCAGGTGATTTCCACGCGATTGCTTGTTTTATAAACCCGATGTCGCGAAGGAAGAACCAATGACAATTTCTGCTCAGCGTAAAACTGAAGTAATCCAACAAAATGCAACCGTGAAGAACGACACTGGGTCGCCAGAAGTGCAAATCGCAATCTTGAGCGAGCGCATCGCGAACCTCACCGAGCATTTCAAGACCCATGCAAAAGATCACCACTCGCGCCGTGGCTTGCTGAAAATGGTCAGCAACCGCCGCCGTTTGCTCGACTATCTCAAGAAGAAAGATAGCAAACGCTACAGCGCACTGATTGCGAAGTTGGGTATTAGAAAATAGGTTTCAGGTTTCAGGTTTCAGGTTTCAGGAAGGTTTTCCTGGAACCCGACACCTGGAACCCGACACCTGACAACAGGCTCCCGCCTGATGGAATCGCGGAACGGATAGATATTTATTTTGCGGTCGTGTCGTTCATAGGGAACGCCACTGATGGATGGGGGAAACGAAGGAATGAACTATGTTTACAATTACTAAAAAGACGATGGAATGGGGCGGTCGCCCACTCACCCTTGAAACCGGTCGCATTGCGCGCCAGGCGGATGGTGCGGTTCTGGTGACCTACGGTGAAACCGTGGTACTGTGCTGCGTGACTGCGGCAAAACAAGCCAAGCCCGATATCGACTTTTTCCCACTCACGGTGAACTACATCGAGAAAACCTACGCAGCGGGTAAAATCCCCGGTGGCTTCTTCAAGCGCGAAGGCCGCCAAAGCGAAAAAGAAATCCTTGTCTCGCGTCTCATCGACCGTCCGATCCGTCCGATGTTCGCCGAAGGCTTCTACAACGAAGTGCAGGTTGTCTGCACCGTGATGAGCCACGACCTTGAGAATGATTCCGATATCCCTGCGATGATTGGTGCCTCGGCAGCACTCACGCTTGCGGGCGTGCCCTTCATGGGCCCCGTGGGTGCGGCAAAAGTTGGCATGATCAATGGCCAATTTGTGCTCAACCCCATGAAGTCGCAAGAAGCGGAATCGAGCCTCGACCTTGTGGTCGCGGGTACGCGCAGCAGCGTGCTGATGGTGGAAAGCCAGGCGAACGAACTGAGCGAAGAAGAAATGCTCAACGGCGTGATGTTCGCGCATCGCAGCTTCCAGCCTGTGCTTGATCTCATCATCGCCTTCGCTGAAGAAGCAGCGAAAGAGCCTTGGGATTTCGTAGCACCCGAATACCCAGCCGATTTGGTGGCTGGCGTGAAGGCGATTGCCGAAAGCAAACTGCGTGATGCTTACAAAATCACCGGTAAGCAAGAGCGCGTGAATGCCATCAACGATGCCAAAAAAGCGGTAAAAGAAACCTATGTCGGCGACGGCGAGGGCAAGTTCTCCGAGAAGACGGTTGGTTCCGTGCTCAAGAAGCTGGAGCAGGACATTGTTCGCTCCGCGATTGCGAAAGACAAGCACCGCATCGATGGCCGTAACCCCGATCAAATCCGCCCAATCACCTGCGAAGTGGGTATTCTTCCACGCGTGCATGGTTCGGCGCTGTTCACCCGTGGGGAAACCCAAGCCATCGTGGTGACTACGCTTGGCACCTCGCAGGATGAACAAATGATCGATGCGCTCGAAGGCAAATACGACGAGCACTTCATGCTGCATTATAACTTCCCTCCCTACTCGGTGGGTGAAGCGGGCCCACTGCGTCCACCAGGGCGTCGTGAGCAAGGCCATGGTAAATTGGCGTGGCGCGCGTGCCGCCCAATGCTGCCAAGCAAAGAGGGCTTCCCTTACACCATCCGCGTCGTTTCCGAGATCACGGAATCGAACGGTTCGTCATCGATGGCGACCGTGTGCGGTGCCAGCCTGGCGATGATGAACGCGGGCGTGCCACTGACGCGCCCTATCGCGGGTATCGCCATGGGCCTCGTGCTTGAAGGCAAGGACTACACCGTGCTTTCCGACATCATGGGCGATGAGGATCACCTCGGTGACATGGATTTCAAAGTAGCGGGTACCGAGAACGGTATCACCTCGCTGCAGATGGACATTAAAATCCAAGGCATCACCGAAGAGATTATGAAAACGGCACTGGCACAAGCCAAAACCGGCCGTATTCACATCCTTGGCGAAATGGCGAAGGCGCTGACTGCTCCGCAGGAAATGGCGGCAACGGCGCCACGCATCACCACCATCAAAATCCCCGTCGATAAAATCCGTGAGGTGATTGGTTCGGGCGGTAAAGTGATTCGCGAGATCACCGAAACCACCAATACCAAAATCGATATCGGTGAAGATGGCACCATCAACATTTTCGCGACCACCGGCGAAGCCGCCGATGCTGCGAAGAACTGGATCGAAGGCATCACCGCCACCCCCGAAGTAGGTAAGATCTACAACGGTAAAGTGGTGCGCATTGTTGATTTCGGAGCGTTCGTGAACTTCCTTGGTGGGCTCGATGGCCTCGTGCACATCTCCGAGATGGCCGATCATCGCGTCAACGTCGTGACCGATGTTGTCAATGAAGGCGACCAAGTAAAAGTGAAAGTGCTTGAGATCGATGGCCGTGGGAAGGTTCGCCTCTCCATGAAAGTCGTTGACCAAGCAACCGGCGAAGACATTTCCGATCAGTACGAAATGGCCGGTAAGTCGATGCGCCGTAAGCGTCAAGGTGGCGAAGCGCAAGAAGCGTAATTATTGAGTGTGAGTGGTATGGTCTGCTGACCAACCACTCACGCAGCTTCACTGGCTCAAGGCTGGCTCGCCCGGCTCGCTAACCACGCACTAAACATCAAAGGCCGCGTATCATTACGCGGCCTTTTTTGTTTGCTCAGCACCAGCGCAAAAGCATGCTGCGCTATATTTATCTAGCACCGCCCCTTTTTGGCTTGGCCAGGCGGGCAAAACTTCTGCGGATGATAATCATCATGGTCATCGTCTCTATCGATGATGACCGTCGTGGGTATTTTATAGCCCGCACGGTGATTAGGGTAGTGATATGGCTCTTCAACCACGCATGCCGAAACGCTCGCAAGCAATGCCGAAAGAAGGGTGAGGGAAACTATTTTCATATAAGGCCCTAGGTTGAACGATGTTAAAAATCAAAAAGAACCATCGGACTATGGAGGACACCGTATAAGTTTTCGATAAGGAACTCTGTGTTGAAGGCATAAAAAAAAGCCCCGCTATTTAGCGGGGCTTTCGATGCTTAGAAAGTCAGAAGAACTACTTCTTCTTAGCTACTTTTTTAGCAGCAGGCTTCTTAGCCGACTTTACAACTTTCGTTGCAGCTTTTTTAGCAACGGTTTTTTTAGCAGCTGGCTTTTTAGCTACTGCTTTTTTAGCAGCAGGTTTTTTAGCAGCGGTCTTCTTTACAGCTTTTTTGGCTACAGCCATGATAGTCTCCATAAATAAAAGTTAACAACACCCCCAATTACTCATACTTGACTTTGGCTTTCTAGGTTTGATTGCAACAATGCATGTAAAGTGGAATATTTTTTTTCGATGCGATTATTTCTGTTGCATGCGCGCAACAAAAATTGCAGCGCACAAAATTAGTGAGCCGTGAATGGTGCATCGTGAATCGAAACATGCGTGGAATTTTTAGCGCATAAATTTTTTAGCGCGCGTGATTAAAATTTTTTTCTATTACCGTGCAGCGCGCTTGCGATTCACCATTCATGATTCACGATTCACAAAATCTACTGCTGCTTCTTGAGCAACTCTGCGATCAAGAATGCAAGCTCGAGTGATTGCGATGCATTGAGCCGCGGGTCGCAGTGTGTGTGATAACGGTCCGATAGATCAAGCTCACTGATTGCCTGCGCGCCGCCCAAGCACTCGGTGACATCCTGCCCGGTCATTTCAAAATGCACGCCGCTGCCATGTGTTCCTTCCGCGTGATGGATCGCAAAAAATTTGCGCACCTCGGTGAGGATGTCGGTGAACTTGCGTGTCTTGATACCATTCGGTGCTTTGATGGTGTTGCCATGCATCGGGTCGCAACTCCACACCACATGGCGCCCTTCGTCTTTCAAAAGTTTTACGAGTGCCGGTAAATGCTGTTCCACTTTCTGTGCACCCATGCGCGAAATAAAGGTGAGGCGCCCAGGTTCATTCTTCGGATTCAAGATATCACACAAGCGAATCAGATCATCCGGCGTCATGCTTGGGCCCACTTTGCAGCCAATGGGGTTCGCCACACCGCGTAAAAATTCTACATGCGCATCATCCGGGTTGCGCGTGCGATCACCGATCCAGACCATATGCGCACTGCCGATAAAATATTCGCCCGTGCTCTTATCCTGACGCGTGAGGCACGCATCATAATTGAGCAACAATGATTCATGGCTGGTATAGAAACGCGCTTCCGCAACTTCTTCCGCCGCATCAAGGTTCAGGCCAGTCGCGTTCATGAACGCCAGGCAATCATTAATGCGCTCGACAATCTCATTGAAGTGGCGCCCTTGTGGCGAGCCCGCGACGAAATCCATGTTCCATTTCGCCACGCGTGGCAGCGCCGCATACCCCGAGCGGGCGAGGGAGCGCAGAAAGTTCAGCGTCGCGGCGGATTGGTAATAGGCTTGCATCAAACGTTCGGGGTCGGGCACGCGCGCGGCGTCCTCGAACTCCATGCCATTCACCATATCACCACGATAGCTTGGCAACTCACAGCCATTTTTCTTTTCCGTCGCTTCCGAGCGGGGCTTCGCGAACTGCCCGGCAATGCGCCCTACCTTCACCACGGGCGAACCCGCGCCATACATCAGTGCAATCGTCATCTGGATGAGGACGCGGAAGAAATTCTGCAAATTCGTTTCGTTGAACTCGGCGAAGCTTTCGGCGCAATCACCGCCTTGCAACAAAAACGCCTTACCCATCGCCGCTTGGCTGAGTTCTTTTTTCAGTTGGCGAATCTCATCGAACGAGACGAGGGGGGGCAAGCCCGTAAGGCTCGACTCCACACGCGTCACCGCTGCCGCATCCGGATAGATGGGCTGCTGATGGATCGGTTTTTGCCGCCAGGACTCAGGCGTCCACAAAGCGGGGGTGGAGACGGGTTGGATTTTTTCGATGCTGGCCATAGTTCTAACACTTGCGTTGCGGGCGGTTTAACCCTAGGAAATACGCGGTATAGATAGGGTTGAGGGGGAAAAATGTCCAGTAATATTGATGCCGAACATAGCATTGCCTTCATGGGCGTGGAAGGGGCGAACGCCGATCTGGCCTGCCGCCAGAACTACCCGTACATGAAAACGCTGGCCTTTCATTCGTTCGAAGAAGTGTTCGCTGCGGTCGCGGATGGCCGCGCCAAATACGCCATGGTGCCAATCGAGAATTCACAAGCGGGCCGTGTCGCGGAAATTCATAACCTGTTGCCAGCTACCCAGCTGCACATCATTGCCGAGCATATTCAGCCCATCGAACATCATTTATATGGTGTTCAAGGTGCAAGCCTTGAGGGCGTGACCGATGTGTATTCC
>CAZOFC010000129.1:0-5953 GCA_964578965.1 uncultured Azospirillum sp. | reverse complement strand
GCGGGCCTGATGGCGCCGATGGGCCCTGCGCTACCCAATGGGTTCGATTTTGCCCGTTATTTCAGCTTCCGCGACATCGGGGCGGTGGGCTATGGCCTGCCGCCATGGGAGGTTACTAAAGCCGATGACGGTGGCTCGCTTGCCAATCGCTTCTGGAGCTGGCGGGCGAACCTGACGGATGCAATTGTACGAAGCCTTGGAACCGATACAGGCGGTATCGCCGCCGGCTTGATTACTGGGGATGGGCGAGCGATCAGTGACGCCGATTTTGATGCCCTGCGCGCCAGCAACCTTTACCATATCATCGCGATTTCCGGCGAGCATATGATGATCATCAGCGGGGTGATCTTCATCAGCCTGCGCTTGTTGCTGCTGCTGTTGCCCAAGCGCATCGCCCTGCGCCCCGAGGGAAAACCAATCGTGGCTCTCATCAGCCTTGCGATTGTGACGCTCTATCTCTTCGTCACGGGGTTGCCGATTTCGGCGGTGCGGGCCTATGTGATGATTGCGCTGGTGCTGATGGCGATGGTGCTGCGACGGCAGGTGGACCCCATGCGCTCACTGGCCATGGCGGCGCTGTTGATTCTGCTGGTTGACCCGCCAAGCCTGCTCGACCCCGGCTTTCAGCTGTCCTTCGCGGCGACGTTGGCGCTGGTTGCCCTCATCGAGGCGCGGCTGGTGGCGGCATTGCCAATGCTGGAGCGGGGCAAATTCCGTAGCGGCCTGCATCATCTCATTACCTTACTGCTTGCGAGTGTGGTGGCCGAGGCAGCAACCACGCCACTGGTCATCAGTATGTTCAATAACCTTTCGCTTTATGGGGTATTCGCCAATGCGGTGGCGACACCACTGGTGAGTTTGTTCTTGATGCCCACCGTGGCGCTATTTTTCATTTTATTACCATTTGGGCTGCAAAGCGTTGCGCTTAACCTGCTGAATGCGGGGGTGAAGGCGTTATTGGCGCTGGCGTATTTCGTGGCCGAGCTGCCTTATGCGCAGTGGTTTGTGCCTTCGCTGACAACTGTGGGTTTGGCGCTGTTCATCACGGGGTTGCTGTGGCTGTGTTTATGGCAGACCCGCGCGCGGCGCTACGGCATCGTTGCCATGCTGGTGGGGGTGGCTTCGGTGTTTACGGTATCGCTGCCTGATGTTTTGGTGACGGGCAATCTCAAGCAAATCGCGTTTCGAAGTAATGAGGGCTATGTGCTCGCGCGTGGGCGGGCGAGTGCGCTGGTGCCAGAATTATGGGCCAATGGGCTTGGCCACAAAGCCCTCGCAAAAGCCGATACACCGGATTGGCGCTGCGATGCGCAAGGCTGTGTGGCCCAAGTGGAAGACAAAAAAATCGCTATCCCGAGTGATGCCACGGCGCTTGTACAGGATTGTTTGCATGCAGCGATCATCATCAGTGATGCGGTGGCACCGGGCTGTGCTGAATCGGTGAAGGTCATTAACCCCAAGCGAGTTTCCGAGGGTAGCGTGACTGCATTATGGCTGAGGCCGGATGGCCACGTGCGGGTTGAGACCAGCGCCGACTGGCAAGGTAATAGGCCTTGGAGCATTGCGAGCAGCGAACTGGATGAAGATGAATAAAATTGGGTTTGTCATGCCAAACGTGATTTGGCATCCAGCGCACGAAGTGCAAGCAAGAACTGGATGCCAGCCTTCGCTGGCATGACAAGTAGATTGAACATCTAATGTTGTGTGCTTTATTTGCCCAGCAAGCGCTGTGTTGCGGCTGCTATATCCGCCTCACGCATCAGTGACTCGCCGACAAGGAAGGTATGAATATCATGGGCCCGCATGCGCATAATATCCGCATGGCTCGTAATACCACTTTCACACACCAGTGTATAATCAGCGGGTACTTGGGTGCGCAGCGTTTCGGTGGTGGTGAGGCTGACCTCAAGCGTTTTCAGGTTGCGGTTATTGATGCCAATGAGGCGCGAGCGAAGATGGGTGAGGGCGCGCTCAAGCTCGGGCGCGTCATGCACTTCAATCAGCACATCCATGCCAAGTTCGTGGGCGATGGCCTCAAGCTCGCGCGCCTGTGCATCCTCTAACGCGGCCATAATCAGCAAAATGCAGTCGGCACCAAGGCTTCGCGCCTCAAGCACTTGATAGACATCGAGCATGAAATCCTTACGCAGCACGGGCAGTGTAACGGCTCCACGCGCTGCCACAAGGTAATCGTCATGCCCTTGGAAATAGGGTGCATCCGTCAGCACGGAGAGGCAGGAGGCGCCAGCGGATGCATAGGCCTTAGCAATCGCAACGGGGTCAAAATCCGCGCGGATGATGCCTCGGCTCGGCGAAGCTTTTTTTACTTCAGCGATCAGGGCAATGTCGCCGGTTGAAATTGTTTTTTTAAGGGCGTGGTGAAAGCCGCGCGGCGGGGTGGCTCCCAATGCGCGCTCATGCAGTTGAGTCTCGCTCACACCCGCTTTTTGTGTGGCAATATGCTCACGTTTTTTGTCGCAGATTTCACGTAAGGTATCATGCATCGGTAAAGCTCGCTTCCGCCAGTTCATTTAATTTACGAAGCGCCTCGCCGCGCGCCATGGTGCTTTTTGCCAGCGCCACACCCTCATGCAGGGTGGGGGCAACGCCCGCCAGCATCAGCATCGCGGCGGCATTGAGGGCGACGGCATCCGCATAGGGGCTCTCAAGGCCACTAAGCACATCGCGCAGTGCGCGCGCATTTTGGTTGGCATCCCCACCCACGAGGGTGCGGCCTTCATGTACCTTCAGTCCAGCATCCTGCGGGCGGATGGTGGCGTAATGGATGGTTCCGTCATGCAAATGGCTGACATGGGTGTTGCCGGTGATGGAGATCTCGTCCATCCCGTCCTCGCCATGGACTACCATCACGTCGCTATGGCCAAGCAGTTGGCAGGTTTCGGCCATGAGCGAACTATATTCCGCGGCGAACACGCCAATAAGCTGGCGCTTAACGCGCGCCGGGTTGCATAGCGGGCCTAGCAAATTGAAAATTGTGCGCCTGCCAATCGCCTTACGAATGGGCGCCACACGCGCAAAGCCCGGGTGAAAGTTTGGGGCAAAGAGAAAACAAATGCCAATTTCCTTGAGGAGTTTGGCGCAGTGTTCGCTTGAAATGGCAGTGTTGACACCGAGCGCTTCGAGCACATCGGCCGAGCCGCTTTTGCTGGTAATGGCGCGATTGCCATGCTTGGCCACCACCACGCCGCGTGCGGCCACCACAAAGGCCGCTGCGGTTGAAATGTTATAAGTAAGCCGGCCATCGCCGCCAGTGCCGCAGCAATCGATGGCATCCGGAAAGCTTGGGAAAGGCCTGGCGCGGGCCATCACGGCATCCACTGCGCCCGCAAGCTGCTCGGCATTAATGCGGGTGATGTCGAGGCTGGAAAGATAGGCAATCGCGGCATCGCCACTCAGGGCGCCATCGAGCAATTCGCCAATCCGCTCGGCCATGGCAACGCGGCTGCTCATGCCATGTCCAGGAAGTTCTTGAGCATTGCATGCCCATGCTCGGAGGCAATGCTTTCCGGGTGGAACTGCACGCCAAATACGGGCTGCGACACATGCTGCACGCCCATGATGGTGCCATCCTGCGTTTGCGCAGTGACGGTTAAGCAATCGGGTAGGCTCTCGCGCTCGATGATGAGGGAATGGTAGCGCGTGGCGATGAACGGCGAAGGGATATCCCTGAAGATTCCCACGTTCGTGTGCGTCACGTCGCTGGTTTTGCCGTGCATGACCTGCTTGGCGCGGATGACCTTGCCGCCATAGGCCTGCCCGATGGATTGATGCCCAAGGCAGACACCAAGCAGCGGGATTTTCCCCTGATTGATAGCGATGAGCTCAAGGCAGATGCCCGCTTCATTGGGTGTGGCGGGGCCTGGCGAGATGACGATTGCCTCGGGCTTTTTGCCCATGACATCCCCTGCACTCAGGGCATCATTGCGAGCTACCTCTACCTGCGCGCCAAGCGCACTGAGGTAATGCACCAGATTATAGGTGAAACTATCGTAGTTATCGATGAGCAGGATGTTTTTGGCCATGGAGGCGTTTTAGCCATTTGGCGCAAGGATGCAAGGCGAACAAATGCTAAAATAGCGATTCTGTTTTGGCGTTTGCCTCGATCACGATCGGCTTGGCCAAGCATTTATTACCAAACCGCATCTCGGCCACGCCTTTGATATAAGCGCGGCGTAACTTGCCCGCCTGGTAGGCGTTCGCCAGTTTTTTAGCATGCGAATGTGCGCCACTTATTTTGCGGATGATGCTGCGAAACGGCATGATATTCGTGCGGGTGTGGATCAGATTGATCACGCTGTCATGGGCAAAATTGCCGGCACTATCCACCAAGCTGGTGGTGAGGGTGTCGGTATCGGGGATTTCCATATCGCTCATTTTGCTCAGGTTGTCTGCCAGGCCAGCGCTGCCGGAAACCAGCGTAATGTTCTTGGGCTCCATGTCTGGCCCCAGTAATTTATCAAGCTCAGCGAGTTCTGTTTTTACGTCATCGCAACTGGATTTTTTGATTGAGGCATAGGGGTTCGATGCGGCCTTCACCAGTAGTTCTGGAATCTCCTGACGGCGCAGGTTGAGGTCTTGCAGTGGGCCGGTCGCGGCTTCAATCGCGTCATCGATATTCTTGTTGTTGGTAAGGTCGATGGTATCGGATCCGGAACAGGCGCTGAGCAAAAAAGTAACCCCGAGCAGCATCACTAAGTGATGTTTTATGTAGGGTAACTGTTGTGTTAATGCCATAATTGTCTAAGTTCACTATAGCAAAAACGCAGCAAAAACACTAATCAATTGCATATTGCGCTGCGCCAATTCGTCGCTGCAACGCAGCGCAAACCCTCGATAAATTCAAGTTTAGGCAAATTTGATTGCTTCTTCGGCAGCGCGCATCACGGCTTTGGCCTTGTTCACCGTTTCAAGATATTCGTCCTTCGCCACGGAATCGGCGACAATGCCGCCGCCTGCCTGCACATGGATTTTGCCATCTTTTACAAGCGCCGTGCGCAGGGTGATGCAGGTGTCCATCGTGCCGTTGGCCGAGAAATAGCCCACACATCCGCCATAATAGCTGCGCCTTACAGGCTCGAGCTCATCGATGATTTCCATCGCCCGGATTTTAGGTGCACCGGAAACAGTGCCCGCCGGAAAGCCCGCCACCAGCGCATCGATGGCATCATGTTTAGGGTCAATTTTACCTTCCACATTGCTCACAATATGCATCACATGGCTGTAGAGTTCGATTTTCATTTTCTCGGTGACGCGCACATCGCCTGCCTTGGCCACACGGCCCACATCATTGCGGCCGAGATCAAGCAGCATTAAATGTTCGGCAAGCTCCTTGGGGTCGGCCAGTAAATCGGCGGCGAGGGCTTTGTCCTCTTCCTGATTGCGGCCACGGCGGCGCGTGCCGGCGATGGGGCGAATGGTGACGGTATCGTCACGCAGGCGGACAAGAATCTCAGGGCTTGAGCCCACAAGTGCGTAGCCACCAAAATTGAGATAGAACAAGAATGGCGAAGGATTGAGATGCCGCAGCGCGCGGTAAAGTGCAAAGGCAGGCAATTCAAAATCCGCGCTGAAGCGTTGGCCCAGCACGACTTGAAAAATATCTCCCGCCGCGAGATATTCCTTCGCTTTACTTATCATCGCCGCGTGTTCTTCTTCGCTCATATTGCTGGTGAAGTGGCGATCGCTTTTGGGCACATCTTTGTAGTAGTTGCGTTGGTCCATCGGCCCTTGCAGCTGGCGCGCCATTTTCTCGAGGCGGGCGACGGTCGCATCATAGATTTTCCCCGCATCCCCTTCGACGCTCCACACCGGAGCAACCAGATAAACCACGCCATCCACTGCATCGAATATCAATTGCATCCGTGGGCGAATGAAGCAGGCATCCGGGATGTTGATGGGATCGGGTTTGGTGTCGGGCAGGCGCTCCATCAGC
>CAZOFC010000128.1:0-5973 GCA_964578965.1 uncultured Azospirillum sp. | reverse complement strand
GGGGCGTACCTTCAACCGCATGACCAGCCAGCTCGAATCGCAGCGGCGCGATTTGATCGATGCCAACCGCGTGGCCGATGAGCGCCGCCGCTTCACAGAAGCGGTGTTGCTGGGCGTTTCCGCCGGCATCATCGCGGTGGATGATGATGGCCGCATCACGCTGCATAACCGCACGGCGAGTGAGCTGCTTGGCACCCCCGACAGCTTGGTTGGTGAAATGATCCATACCATTTTGCCCGAGGTGACGGCACTGATGGCGCAGGTCGAGAAGAAGCCGGAGCGCATCGCCAGCGGCGAAATGGTGGTGCAGCATGGCGAGACGCGCGTCATCCTGCATGTGCAGGTGACGGCTGAAAAACTCGGCAGCAGCATTGAGGGCTATATCGTCACCTTCGATGATATCACCGAGCTGGTCTCGGCGCAGCGCAGCGCCGCCTGGGCGGATGTGGCGCGCCGTATTGCCCACGAAATCAAAAACCCCCTCACCCCCATCACCCTCTCGGCGGAGCGCATCCGTAAGAAATTCGGCCCCGGCGTGGCCGCTGAAGAAAAAGAAAACTTCGAGAAATATCTCGATACCATTTCCCGCCACACGCGCGACATTGGCCGCATGGTCGAGGAATTTGTTGCCTATGCCCGTTTACCCACGAGCGTGTTTAGGCCAGAAAATCTGGTCAGTATCGTGCGCAAAACCGTCTTCTCGGCGCAGACTACCAACCCCGATATTACCTTCATGCAAACCCTGCCCGCGCATGAGGTGCCGCTGATGTGCGATGAGGGGCAGCTCGGCCAAGCACTGCTGAACATCCTTAAAAATGCGGCGGAAGCCCTCGATGGCCGGGCGGATAAGCGCATCACCCTCACCCTCAGCAGTAGCGCCAGCACCATCACCCTATTGGTCGAGGATAATGGGCCGGGCTTCCCTGCCGACAAAATCGCGAATCTGACCGAGCCATACGTGACCACACGCGCCAAGGGCACCGGCCTTGGCCTTGCCATTGTGAAGCGCAGTGTGGAAGAGCATAAAGGCACGCTCAGCCTGAGTAACCCCGAGGGTGGCGGGGCACGGGTGACGATTACCTTTCCACTGGCCTAATTATGCTTGTGTATAGGCGTAGTATTCATTGGCTGCGCCTAGTATTCGCGACCCACTACATCTAGTGTTGCAAAGAAAAACCACACCCCATGATAATTAATGCTTTACAAATTCGTAGGCCATAGTAACTTTTGGGCAACAGCAAAAAACATAGCGTGCTCAGCAAAGCAAAAAGCCGATTCAAATCAAACGCTAGAAGGTTGCTTCCATGGCCGCAGATATTCTTGTCATTGATGATGAAGCCGATATTTCATCGCTCATCTCTGATATCCTTACCGATGAAAAATACGCCGTACGCACGGCAAATAACTCGGACCGGGCGCTCAAAGCGCTGGCCGAGCGTGTTCCTAGCGCTATTATTCTTGATATTTGGCTGCAAGGCTCCGAGCTTGATGGCTTGGGCATCCTTGAAATCGTGCAAAAGAAATATCCACATGTGCCTGTTGTCATGATTTCGGGCCATGGCAACATCGAAACGGCCGTCACCGCCATTCGCATGGGTGCGTATGACTACATCGAGAAGCCCTTCTCGGCGGAGCGCATGGTCATCATCGTCAAGCGTGCGCTCGAGGCTGCGAAGCTGCGTAGCGAAAATACCGAGCTCAAAAAGCGTGGGTCTAACGAAAGCGAACTGATCGGCACGAGCGCTGCCATCAACGCCGTGCGCCAAACCGTCGAGAAAGTGGCGCCTACCAACAGCCGCATTCTCATCACCGGTGCGCCGGGAACGGGTAAGGAGTTGATCGCTCGCCTAATTCATTCACGCTCGATGCGTGGCCATGCCTCCTTCGTGGTGCTCAATGCCGCAAGCTTGACGCCTGCGCGCATGGAAGCCGAGCTTTTCGGCACTGAGGATACCAACCCCAATGGCGGCGCCGAAAAGCTTGGCCTGCTTGAGCGTGCGCATGGCGGCACACTATTCATCGATGAAGTGGCGGACATGCCGCTTGAAACGCAAGGCCGCCTGCTGCGCGCCCTTCAGGAGCAAAGCTTCGAGCGCGTGCGTGGCAACAAGCGCGTAAGCGTGGATGTGCGTGTGATCGCCGCCACCAACAAGGATCTTCAGGACGAAATCACCGCTGGCCGCTTCCGCGAGGACCTTTACTACCGCCTCAACGTGGTGCCGCTGCGCATGCCAACCTTGCGCGAGCGCCGCGACGACGTGGCTGCCCTCTCGGCGCATTTCCTGAAACGCGCGGCGGATGCCATGGGGCTTGCCACCCGTGCGCTCGGCGAAGATGCACTCACCGTGCTGCAATCCTATAACTGGCCGGGTAATGTGCGCCAACTGCGTAACGTCATGGAATGGCTGATCATCATGGCGCAGGTCGGCAGCAACGGCGAAATCACCGCCGATGCCCTGCCACCAGAGCTCATCGACAGCAACATCACCGTGATGCGCCCGGAATTAAGCACCGACATCATGAGCATGCCGCTGCGTGAGGCGCGCGAGACCTTCGAGAAGCAATATCTCGCTGCACAGATCAACCGCTTTGGAGGTAACATTTCCAAAACCAGCAACTTTGTGGGCATGGAGCGCTCAGCCCTGCACCGCAAACTCAAAATGCTTGGCATTGGAAATGATGATAAACAGGTCGCATAAGTACGACAACACTCCCTCCTCGGCGTTCAGCCTTGTTGAACTGAGTATTGTGTTGCTTATTATTGGCCTGCTTGCTGGCGGTGTGATTACCGGTCAATCGCTGATTCGTGCTGCTGAGTTACGCGGTATTATCAGTGATCAAACTGCCTTCAGCACAGCCACGCAGGCATTCCGTGATAAGTACTTCACCCTACCCGGTGACATGCCAAACGCCACCGCGTTTTGGGGCAAGGATAATGCGAGTTGCGCGGGCGATACCGGTGCTGTCGCTACACCGGGCAGCTGCAATGGCAACGGGAATGGCGTCTTGGAATACCCTGCAGCGCCAAACGCCACGGGCGAAACATTCCGTGCGTGGCAGCATCTGGCCCTGGCCGGTCTGATTACTGGCACCTTCACCGGTAATGCGGGCAGTACTAGTGTGGCGGACCCGGATCTTGGTATCAATTCTCCTGCCAGTAAAATAAAATCCGTTGGCTGGGGCTATGGCTATTACAACAATGCCAACGGCGCTAATGGTTACAGCTTCAACTATGATATGACGAACTGGCTGGTGCTGGGTAACGAGGCCGATAACAACTATGCCGACGGCGCAGCGATTAAAACAGAAGAGGCCTTCAACATCGATACGAAGCTCGATGATGAAAGCCCGGCCACCGGCAAGGTGCTTGGCAATGTGATTGGCTCATGCACCAATGCCACGGGATCGACCGACCGCACGGCGCGCTATGTGCTCACCAACGAGAATGCCAACCAGTGTGGCATGGTATTCCAGCTGTTTTAACGTCTTGGAATCCAAACGCGCATAGTGGTGCGCGTGTTACGCGTTTTAATGAATCGTTGCCGTTGTCCGTTCGGCCGCAGCTTTATCGATGACCGCTTGTTCAACATGGCTTTCAACGGGTGCGCCTAATCTTGCTGCATGGCTTGCGGGCGGTGCTTCACGGCCTGCTGCGTGGTTGGTAGCTACCTCCAGTGCATGGGACGCGCTGGTGAGCGCTTGCTGCGTGCGGGCGAGTTCGGTTAAGGTATCTTCCTGTTTCGCAACTGGCGCATTGTGATCTACTAGATTCATGGAAGCAAGCTCATGCGCACTCACTGGTCGAACACTGACAATCTCTCTAGGTTTCAAGCCCGCTTCCTTGAGCTGGTCACGCAAGATTGTATTTTCAATATCCAAGCGATTACACGCGGCGTGATGATTTTCTTCTTTTACTCGCTTTAAGGTCTTATTCGCATCCCAAAGCCCAAACCCTGCCGCTAGGGTGCCGCTTATCAACGCATCGTCCTTGATCCGGCTCCATGTATCAGTGCCAAATGGTATCTTGCGAAACAGACGATCAAATAAAAGGCCTACCGCTGAAAAGCCAATCATATTTCCAAAAAACGACCACGCGAAGCTCTTCGTCGCCGCTGTGGCTGGGCTTTCACCATTATATTCGGCAGGTCTATTCTCGTGAATTTCCATCCTCACACTCTAGCAAACTGGCAGGCGGATAGCATGACAGTTTGATGAAGATTGGCCTTAGGCTAACCCTGAACGCGACCTGATTAAATATCCGAAAACACATGGGTTTCTGCCGCAGCCCCTGGGTGCGTGACGGCACCGTTTTCGGCACTGCCCACAGTTTGCGCATATTTCCATAGCGCCCCGGAGTTATAATCCGTCGTGCGCGGTTTCCATTTCGCGCGGCGGGCCTCAAGTTCCTTCGCAGTGAGGGCCACGGAAATAGCGCCTTTGGTCGCATCAATCGTGATCACGTCCCCATCCTTGATGAGCGCGATTGGGCCACCCACGGCAGCCTCGGGCCCCACATGGCCAATGCAGAAGCCGCGCGTGCCACCCGAGAAGCGCCCGTCGGTAATCAGCGCCACTTTGTCGCCCACCCCTTGGCCATAGAGTGCGGCGGTGGTGGAGAGCATTTCGCGCATGCCGGGGCCACCTTTAGGCCCTTCGTAGCGAATCACAATCACATCCCCCGCTTTATATTTTTTGGCTTTCACGGCGGCGAAGGCATCTTCCTCGCAATCAAAACAGCGCGCAGGGCCAGTGAACTTCAGGCTCTTCAGGCCGGCGACTTTCACAATTGCCCCTTCTGGGGCGAGGTTGCCCTTGAGGGTGACCACCCCACCCTCCTTACGGATAGGCTTGCTGTAGTGATACACGACCTTTTGATCTTTGGGGAAGCTGATACCTTTTAAATTCTGGGCAATGGTTTTGCCAGTCACGGTCATGCAATCACCATGTAGGAAACCACCATCGAGCAGGGTTTTCATGATCACCTCAACCCCGCCGACACCATACAGGTCATAGGCGGTGTATTTGCCACCGGGCATGAGGTCGGCGATATACGGCGTGCGCTTGAAGATTTTGCCCACGGCATGCATGTCAAAATCAATTCCTGCTTCGTGCGCAATCGCAGGCAAATGCAGCGCCGCGTTGGTGGAACCACCGGTAGCCGCGACCACCGCCGCCGCATTCTCAAGCGCTTTGCGCGTCACAATATCACGCGGGCGAATTTTCTGTTTGATGAGGTTCATCACCGCTTCGCCCGAATCAAAGGCGAAACGGTCGCGCGATTCATACGGTGCGGGTGCCCCGGCGGAACCGGGCAGCGCCAAACCAATCGCCTCGCTCACGCAGGCCATGGTGTTGGCGGTGAACTGGCCACCGCAACTGCCGCCGGATGGGCAGGCAACCTGCTCGAGTTTTTTGAGCTCGGCCTGAGTCATCTTCCCGGCATCGACCTGCCCGACACCTTCGAACACATCGACCACCGTCACGTCGCGCCCGTTATATTTGCCGGGCAGAATACTACCGCCATAAATGAATACGCTGGGCACATTCAGGCGCACCATGCTCATCATAAGGCCGGGGAGCGATTTATCGCAACCGGCCAAGCCTACAATCGCGTCATAGCAGTGGCCGCGCATGGTGAGTTCCACCGAATCGGCGATCACCTCGCGGCTAACGAGGCTTGATTTCATCCCCTGATGGCCCATGGCGATGCCGTCGGTCACCGTGATGGTCGTGAATTCGCGCGGGGTGCCCCCGGCGGCGGCCACGCCCTTTTTCACCACCTGCGCTTGCCGCGCGAGGGTGATATTGCAAGGCGCTGCTTCGTTCCACGTGGTGGCGACGCCAACGAGCGGCGCGTTGATTTGTTTCTCACCCAAGCCCATCGCATAGAGATAGCTGCGGTGCGGCGCGCGGGCATGGCCCTCCGTCACATGGCGGGAAACAAGTTTCGATTTACCGTAGGTTTTGGTCATG
>CAZOFC010000127.1:0-5998 GCA_964578965.1 uncultured Azospirillum sp. | reverse complement strand
AATGCCCACAATTCCCGTGAACGCCGCAGGTTGGCGTATGGAACCCCCCGTATCCGTCCCCGTTGCCATGAAGCCAAGGCGCGCCGCAACCGCCGAAGATGAACCACCGGATGAACCACCAGGCACCAGTTGTTTTTCGGGTGCGTCGCTGCGTTTCCAGGGGTTAATGCAATTGCCGTAGTAACTCGTGATATTCGCCGAACCCATCGCGAATTCATCCATGTTGGTTTTACCCAGCATCACAGCACCCTGCGCAAACAAATTGCTGGTCACGGTCGATTCATATTCAGGTTTGAATCCCGTCAAAATTTTCGAGGCCGCTTGGCTATTCACGCCCTTAGTGCAGAACAAATCCTTCACGCCGATGGGAATGCCCTCAAGTAGCCCTGCCTCACCGCGCGCTAGCTTCACATCCGCCGCTGCGGCTTGTGCCAGTGCAATCTCGGGCGTGTGGTGCACATAGGCATTCAACGCAGGGTTATGTTTCTCAATTGCCGCAAGGTGGGCTTTGGTTAGCTCTACGCTTGAGATTTTTTTTGCCGCCAGTGCGTCGCGCGCCTCGGCCAGTGTCATGTGGGTGGGGCTAGTCATGCGAAACCCTTTTGGAAAATGATTTTTTTTGCGTCAAGCACGAGGAGCCGACGCCCGCAGCACCGCAAGCGTACACGCTAGTACGTGCGGATGCGAGGACGGAGACGACGAAGTGGTTGGTCATAAAAAACATTTTAGAAATGGGTTTCATTCAATCACCTTCGGTACGGAGAAGCAGCCATATTGGGCGTTCGGCGCGTTTTTGAGCACAGCCTCCTGATAGCCGCCGTCAGTCACCACATCGGCGCGCCATGGCAATAATTGCTCGGAAACGCTCGAGAGCGGCGCCACCCCATCGGTGTTCACTTCGCCCAACTGTTCAATCCATTTCAAGATGCCGTTGATTTCGCGGGCATAGTGCGGCAGCTCCTCGCTGCTTAGGCGAATGCGCGCAAGCGTTGCAATGTGCTGCACTTCTTTATCGGTCAGGGCCATGCTGTTCTCTCCGTGAGGCTCGTGGTTTTAGCCCCATATACTAAAAAATCAAGGAGTAGGTTGTTTTTCAAACTTAAAGCGGTCATTCTCGTGCTTGTCACGAGAATCCAGATTACTAAACTGGATCCTCGGGATAAACCCGAGGATGACAAAAATGACCGAACAACCCCGCGCCGTATATACGATTGCTGAATTCAAATCCCTCCTGCCCGAGAAAGGGCGGCTAGTGGGCCTTGATGTGGGCACCGAAACGATAGGCATTGCCGCAAGCGATGCCCGGCGCGTGATTGCGAGCCCCGACCTCACGCTCTACCGCAAGAAATGGAGCGATGACTTGGCCGCCCTTGCTGCGATGATGGAAAATCAGGATATCGCGGGCTTTGTGGTGGGCTACCCCATCAATATGGACGGCTCGGCCGGGCCGCGCGCGCAAGCCACCCGCGCGTTTGCCCGCAATTTGCAAATGGAATTTCCACTGCCGCTGTTGCTGTGGGATGAGCGCTTGAGCACCGCTGCCGTCAACCGTATGATGATCGATGAAATGGATATCAACCGCAAACGCCGGGCTGAACTCGTCGATAAACTGGCGGCCAGCTATATTCTCCAAGGCGTGCTTGATGCGTTGAGTGCAGGTGAAGCCCTGCACTAGCGCGGCCAGCGGCCCTCGGCTTGCCTAGATGGCCCGGTCAGGACCTCATCAATGGCCGCGTCGTCATTCATCAGGGCAACCAACAATTTTTCTTTCGCGAGCACACGCGAAATGATGGTCAGGCGGCCTCCGTTTGGTTTTTTCTCATTTTTAACGCGGGCATCAATCTCGGCATTGATTTTTTCTTGATCGCGAGGATGCATCTGCATCAGCTTTTTTTGTGCGTGCGCCACCTGCTCACGATCAGGCGGCAATGCGGCACTCATAGCTTCGGCCGCCGCATCTTCAATTTGTTCACGCAGTTCATGCTGTGTAGGTGGCCTGCTGATTGGCAGCGTTTCAGAACGTGCTGCCGTATCATCTAATAATTTTTGTGCCTTTTCATTGCAGGCCTGCTCGAACTCCGAGAGCTTAAGCTCGCCCCGTTTCACCGCACCCGCTACTTCGTCCGCAACGCGCGTGCGCAACACTGGATGCAGCTTTTCCCAAGGCGAGGGAGATAGAACTGTTGTTTGTGGTTTACTTGGCGGCGCGTCGGTCATCTGATGATTTCCAATGGGGTTATGCAATGATCTGTCATGCGCTGTGCACGCGTTACATTTCGATGCCTGCTTTTTTACTCTCTGCAAGAATACCGGCTAGCTCGTCAGGGTTTGCGGCAATGCGCTCGCATTCAGCAACAAAGGTGCCAATAAAATCACGGCCCTTATTTCCAGCGGCACGCAGCTGTTTTGTGACGTGCTGCCCGATGGCACTTCGCGTTGCGAGTGGTAGTTCGTCAAACTTAGAGATAGGGGTGGGATTAGGTTCATTTGTCATACATTTGTAGTATCACGTCACTCCTTTGCACTCAAATGACAAGTTCATGACGAATCAAGCAATTTACATTCCCCCGCCCTCAAAGCCCATTGTTTTTACACTGTTTTATTTCTCTTGCGCAAAAATCGGCTCGGGCTCTACGCTCGTACACGTACGTACGTGAGGGAAGCACCGCATGGCTGAATGCATCATCGTGATCCAGATTCTTGTCCTTGGCTATGGGCTCGGCAGTGTGCCGTTTGGCGTGCTGCTGGCTAAGCTCTTCAAGCTGCCGGACCCACGCTATATTGGTTCAGGTAATATTGGTGCCACCAACATGCTGCGTACGGGCAACAAAAAAGTCGCCCTCCTCACCTTACTGCTCGATGCAGGCAAAGGTGCAGCGGCGGTGCTCATCACCTTTGCCGTCTTCTCTGAATTCGTGACCCATGATTGCCTTACCACCACTGGGGAAGGCTATGATTGTGAAGTACTAGAAATTCAACCCGCCCTCACCGCCTTGGCCGTGCTTGCCGCTGCAGTGGGCCATATGTACTCGCCATGGCTCAAGTTCAAAGGTGGCAAAGGCATGGCCACAATTTTGGGGGGCGCCTTGGCATTCGCTTGGCCCGTGGGCATGGCGGCGCTGATTGTTTGGCTCATTGTCACCTTTACAACGCGTTATGTGTCGCTTGGTTCAATGTGCGCACTCGCCATCGCGCCGCTGGTTGCGTGGCTAAGGGTGGATGGCACGAGTGCCATTATCCTCGCCATTGCAAGCGGCATCGCCATTTACAAGCACCGCGACAACATCAAGCGCCTGCGCCAAGGGTTCGAGCCCAAGGTAAGTTTGGGGAGCAAGAAATGATTCGCTTTACGACATCGCTTTTCTTGTCACTCCTGCGAAAGCAGGAATCTACTTCTACTAGGTTCAAGGAGATTCCCGCGTTCGCGGGAATGACAAAATGAAGAGGCTTAAATGACCCCGGATTTCATCCCCAACCCGCATTTGCGCGGCACCAACCCGGTGGATGCACTGCGCCTTGCACGCAGCGAACAAGTGGGGCCGATGACGTTTTTTCGCCTCGTCAAATTCTGCGGCTCCGTCGCCAAGGCGCTCGAAATGGCCCCCACACTTAGTAAGCGTGGCGGGCGCGCCAAGCCCATCACCATCATTTCAAACGCCGAGGCCGAGCGGGAATACGATGCCCTCACCGCCCATGGTGCCGAGCTGCTGATGTATGGCGAACACCGCTACCCGCGCCTGCTGCAAATGGTGGCGGATGCGCCGCCCGTGCTGACGGTGCGCGGCCATGTGCATTTATGTAGCGGCGGTAACCTCATCGGGATGGTCGGTGCGCGCAATGCCTCAGCCAATGGCTGCATCTTCGCCAAAAAGCTGGCAGGTGATTTAGGCGCGGCACATCAGGTGGTTGTTTCCGGGTTAGCGCGCGGGATTGATACGGCCGCCCATCGTGGTGCGCTTGCCACAGGCACCATTGCGGTCATCGGCGGTGGCATCAACAATATCTACCCGCCCGAGAACGCGACGCTATTTGAAGAAATTGCCGCGCAAGGACTGATTATTAGCGAGCTTCCCTTTGGTGCCGAACCGCATGCACGCAGTTTCCCCGGCCGCAACCGTATCATCGCCGGCATGTCGCGCGGGGTGGCGGTGATCGAGGCCTCGCTCAAATCCGGCTCCCTCATCACTGCCGATTATGCCAATGATTATGGCCGCGATGTGTTCGCTGTTCCAGGTTCCCCGATGGACCCGCGCTGCCACGGCACCAACCGCCTGCTAAAAGATGGCGCGACGATGATTGAACGTGCCAGTGACATTTTAAACAGCCTCGCCCCCGTCGGCGACTTGCCGCTGGCGGAACAAAAATCACTCGAATTCAGTGAGCCCACAGCGACCACGCTTGATGAGCAAACGCTGGATGACGCACGCACACAGGTGGTTTCCGCCCTTGGTGCCAGCCCCACCATGCTGGATGATGTGCTGGTGATGACGGGACTCGCGCCACAGGTGCTGATGGCGGTTTTACTTGAACTTGAGCTTGCCGGTAGGCTAGAACGCCACGCTGGCTCAAAGGTAGCTTTACGCATGGGAGATGACGCGTGACAAAAAATGTAGTGGTGGTGGAATCGCCGTCGAAAGCAAAAACCATCAATAAATATCTGGGGTCGGATTATACCGTGCTCGCGAGCTACGGCCATGTGCGCGACCTGCCAAGCAAGGATGGATCGGTGGAACCGGATGCGGATTTTGCCATGCATTACGAAGTGGATGTCGATTCCAAAAAACAAATGAGCGCGATTGCCGGTGCCCTCAAAGGCGCGGATATGCTTTATCTCGCGACTGACCCCGACCGCGAGGGCGAAGCCATTTCGTGGCATGTGCTTGAAGCACTCAAGGAATCAAAAAAACTGCCCAAAGATATTGGCGTGAAGCGCATTGCGTTTCATGAGATCACCAAAAAGGCGGTCACCCACGCGATTGAAAACCCGCGTGATATTGACATGAATCTAGTCAATGCGCAGCAAGCCCGCCGCGCGCTCGATTATCTGGTGGGCTTCAACCTCTCGCCCGTGTTGTGGCGCAAGCTGCCGGGTTCGCGCTCGGCGGGGCGTGTGCAATCCGTCGCGCTGCGCTTGATTTGCGAGCGCGAGGCGGAAATCGAAGTGTTCGTACCGCGCGAATACTGGGATATTTCCCTCACCATGCAAACGGGCACAGGGGCGAGCTTTGCCGCGCGCCTCACCGAATATAACGGCGTGAAGCTCGATAAATTTGCACTGGGCAATGAAGGCACCGCTAAGGAAGTGGAAAAAGTTCTTAAATCCACGGATTTTAAAGTCACCACCATCACCCCGCGCACCGTGCGCCGCGCGCCGTATGCGCCGTTCTCGACCTCGACCCTGCAAATGGAAGCCAGCCGCAAGCTGGGCTTTGGCGCCAAGCGCACCATGCAAGTGGCGCAAAAACTCTATGAGGAAGGCCTCATCACCTACATGCGTACGGATGGCATCAGCGTCAGCCCCGAGGCGATTGCGGAAGCGCGCAAATTCATCGAGAAAGACTATGGCGCGAAATATGTGCCCGATAGCCCACGCATGTATAAAACCAAGGTCAAGAACGCGCAGGAAGCCCACGAAGCCATCCGCCCGACGGACCTATCGAAGCGCCCCGGCAGCGTGATGGACCCCGAGCAAGGCAAGCTCTATGACCTCATCTGGAAGCGCATGGTGGCGAGCCAAATGGAAGTTGCACTGTATGACCAAGTCGGTGTCGATATGCATGATGCCACCAAGCGCCACGCCCTGCGCGCCACCGGTTCGGTGCTGAAGTTCGATGGCTTCTTGTGCCTGTACACCGAGGTGCTCGAGGAAGACGAGAAAAAGCCGGATGCCGACGAAGAATCCGCCGAGGATACCAGCCAGCGCCTGCCCGCGATGGAAGTGGGCGAGCCACTGCGCACCAGCAAGGTAGATGCCGCGCAGCACGTCACCCAGCCACCG
>CAZOFC010000126.1:0-6062 GCA_964578965.1 uncultured Azospirillum sp. | reverse complement strand
CCTCGAACAGCGTGCCGCCCGTTGCATAGGTACGGATATGTTTTTCAGTGCTTTTGGCCATGCGCTGCAAGGGCTCGGGGAATTTGCTCGCCACAATTTTAGCGACATGGCGGAACGAGCGATAGGACTTTGATGAAATCAGCCGCGAGAGATAAGCGCTCATCGCCCCCGTCGGCGGCGCAATCGACATATCGTTATCGTTCAAAATCACGATCAGCCGGGTGCCGAGCGCGCCTGCGTTGTTCATCGCTTCATAGGCCATGCCCGCGCTCATCGCGCCGTCGCCAATCACGGCGATGACCTCAAAATCATCGCCTGCCAAATCACGCGCCACGGCCATACCAAGCCCGGCCGAAATGCTGGTGCTTGAGTGACCCGCGCCGAATGCGTCGTATTCCGATTCATCGCGCTTACAAAAGCCGCTTAAGCCACCGCCGGTGCGGATGGTGCGGATCTGGTCGCGCCGCCCGGTGAGGATTTTATGCGGGTAAGCCTGATGACCCACATCCCAGATGATTTTATCCTTCGGCGTATTGAACACATGATGCAGCGCGACGGTCAGCTCCACCACACCAAGCCCCGCACCCAAATGCCCACCGGTGACGGAAACAGAATCAATCGTCTCGCGGCGCAAATCATCGGCGAGTTGTTTGAGCTCGTCGAGGCTTAAATTGCGGCTGTCGGCGGGCAGGGCCACGCGGTCGAGCATCGGGGTGGGTGAGTTTGCGTTCATAGCAGCGGATTTACGCAATTCCCGTGGTCTATGCAAGGAAATAGGGGTGAATAGGAGGTCTCTTTGCATTCGTCATTGCGAGGAGCGGAGCGACGTGGCAATCCAGACATTAAGAAAATCTAGCGCTGCAGGCAGTGCGCTGGATCGCCACGGCCTAAAGGCCTCGCGATGACGGAGAAATGAGTATGACAAAGCCCATCACCGTGATGACACTCACCAGCCCAAGCACGCTTGAAGTGGGCGGAAAAACCTACCGCTGCACCATTGGCCGCGGGGGCATTGCAGCGCCGAACGAAAAGCGCGAGGGGGATTTGAAGACACCGTCAGGCAGCTTTGCTTTGCGCGCTGTGTATTATCGCCCTGATCGCGTTTCAGCTCCAATCACCGCCTTGCCGCTGATTGCCCTGACGCCTGAGGATGGGTGGTGCGATGACCCCGAGCATGCGCTTTATAACCAACCGGTGAAGCTACCCTTTGCGGGCCGCCACGAGAAACTCTGGCGCGATGACCATGTCTATGACCTGATTAGTCCCCTAGGCTATAACGATGGGGTGGATGGGCCAATTATTGCGGGCGCTGGCAGTGCCATTTTCATGCACCTCATGCGTGAGGATGGAGTGGGCACCGAGGGCTGCATTGCACTTAAATTGCCGGATTTACTGGAGGTGCTAGCCTCGGCCAACACCAGCAGCGTTATTGTGGTTCGCTAATAGCGTTTGCATACGCTGATGCCACTGCACCTTGGGCTTCGGGCGCACTTCTTTTGCTGTGTAAGCGCAGGCAACCGCAGCGTTCATCCGCGCTGAGCGCGCCGACCACTTTTGCAGGTCTGCTTCGAGCATAGCAACGCTGCTGAGCTTTTTGCCTTTGTCTTTGTCAAATGCGGGAGCGTTATGGTCTCTAGGTAAGCGTGTCTGCGCCATGTTTCCTATTAAATTGATGCCGCGTTGTGATAACTCTACGCCGTCTTTGACCGCATTGGGTAACTCAGGAAGTGAGAGTATCGCCTCATTGGCATCATTTAGTCGTTGAGCTGCTTCTGTAAACTCAGCATCCGCTGCTTTGAAAAAGCTACTGTCCTTCAGGCGAATACAGGTGCGTGCTCTGGCTTTTGTGGCGAAATCATCCAGTAAGAACTGATAATTGGCAGCGCTCAAGCCTTCATCGGTTAAGGTTGGAAGATGCTCACGATTATCTCTCAAAATACGCTGGAATTGGTGGTTACCAAGAACGTAGTAATTCAATGCGTCATGAACATGGTCGATGGCGCCACATGCAAGGCCCACATATCGGGTCACGGCTTCGCGCGAGATTTTTTCTATCATTTTGCGAGCGGCTTTGCGCTCATCATTGGTCATACTGTGATATCTGCTTCCGGTTTCAACAGATACGATTTTTCCGATTTCCCGGGCATAGTAACCGAATAGACCATCAACATCCGCTGAGCCATCAGCGAGGCGAACACTACTCATCAGTGTATTCGCTTCAATGGGCGGTTCTGGGCAATGCTCGGGTTTTTTATTCCACGTAGATTGCATGTAAGCCAGTTTCTCGCCATAACAAACGAAATTATAGAAAAAGCGGAATTCTTGGACCAGCTCGTTGAAGGCGGGATTGGTCGTATCGGCAAATTTGGGATTGAGCTTGCTGACATCGATGATGGTCAGGCTCAATGCCTCCAGATGGTCCATCATAGCGCCAACGAGCATCGCCCCATTTTTTCCATCCGTGCGATAGGTCTCAATTGCCGCTAATATCTCGTCTGCACTTTTTTCGTTGCGAATACCTTGCTGGGCCAGCTCAAAGAAGCGGCTCACGCGGCTTTGTACCATACGCTTTTCCTGGCGTAAAAAGGCATGATCTTCCCGTTCATAATAGGGCAACAGATAGCATTTGCCCAGTTTCTCCATAGCTGCTTCGTATTTTATGGGGTCTTCGAGATCGGATGGCTCGATTAAGCTGGTGGCATTGCCGATCATGTAGCGTTTACCATCCAGCGTAATCACTGGGTGCGCGCTTCTTTTATCGATTGCATGCCTTAGCGCGCCGACTAAAATTTTCTGGCTGGGTGGAATGGCATCCTCAAGCCGACGGCCAGCAAAGCGGTAGTGATGCGCGTCTTGCAACGCTGCTTCATCTTCCGGATGTTGAGATTGCGTATCTGTAACTCTGGCCATAAGTCATCCTAGAGCCAGTTGCCCCCTTAAAAAAGTGACAATTCCATGACAATTATTTATAGCTCTAAGCCTAGGTAATCCTTGCTTTTTGAAAGCGTAACCGTAGATTGCCCCCATGCAAGCACCCACACAGCCTACTACCTCCGCGCCCAGCCAC
This sequence comes from uncultured Azospirillum sp., assembly GCA_964578965.1. Lineage (GTDB taxonomy): Bacteria > Pseudomonadota > Alphaproteobacteria > Rickettsiales > UBA3002 > QFOX01. Next base: position 2,995 of record CAZOFC010000126.1, on the reverse strand, counting down.
CTGATTCCGCCGAATCTGGAGGAAGAAATTTTGCGCCTGAAGCGCGAAATGAACGCGGTGATTTTGGCGCATTACTATCAGGACGACGACATTCAGGACATTGCCGATGTGATTGGCGATTCGCTCGAGCTCGCGCGAAAAGCGGCCGAAACCAATGCGGATGTGATTGTGTTCTGTGGCGTGAAATTCATGGCCGAGGGGGCCAAGATTTTGAACCCCACCAAAAAAGTGTTGCTGCCAGATATGAAAGCGGGCTGTAGCCTTGAATTCAGCTGCCCGCCGGCGCAATTCAAAGCCTTCCGCGAGGCAAACCCTGACCATTTGGCCATTACCTACATTAACTGCTCGGCCGAGATCAAGGCGCTGACGGATATCATCGTGACCAGTAGCAATGCAGAGGCGATTATCAATTCCCTGCCGCGTGACCAAAAAATCATCTTCGCGCCTGACCGCTTTTTAGGCAGTTACCTCAACAAAAAAACGGGGCGCGACATGCTGCTATGGGATGGCAGTTGCATGGTGCATGAGCGGTTTTCGGAGCGCGAGCTGATTAAGCTGAAAGTGGCGCACCCCGGCGCCAAAATCATCGCCCACCCGGAATGCCCAGAGGCATTGCTGGGCCACGCCGATTATATTGGCAGCACCTCGGGCCTGCTGAACTATGCCGAGCAACATGCGGGGAATGAATTTCTGGTACTGACGGAAGCGGGCATTTTGCACCAGATGAAAAAGCGCTCGCCCGGCAGTATGTTCTATGGCGTGCCGAGCGCACTGGATGGCGGCGCGTGCATTAGTTGCAACACCTGCGAATACATGAAGCTGAACACGATGGAAAAGCTGTATCTGTGCATGCGTGACCAGACGCCGGAACTGACGCTCTCGCCGGAGTTGATTGCGGCAGCGCGCAAACCGCTTGATCGTATGTTGGCGCTGAGCCAGACGATCGCGAGCACGGCGATTGTGAAGCCCGCCAATGCGTAAGCTAATTTACGCGGCGTTGCTGTCGCTTGGCCTTGTGCTCGGCTGGTTTGGCATTTGGAGTGCGATGATGGCCTCGGATGTGGCGCGGGTGAAGGCGAGCATCGATTACCATTACCAGCAGCTTCGCAGCGTGAATCGCACCATGTCGCTCGCGGCGGATTCGGTTGCAGCCTCGGGCTTTCCATTCGCCTTTGAAATTACCGTCAAGCGCGCCACCCTCTCGATGGTGGATGGGGATGAGACGTTCGCCGTTTCCATCCCCGCCTTGACCATGCGGGCGACGGATAGCGGGCAGGGAACCTACCGTGTGACGCTGCCTGCGACAATCGAGGCGCTCTATGCAAAGAATGGCCAAGCGCCCGAGCAATACCGCGCCACGATGAACACTATTCCCAAGCTGAATGTCAGTGCGGCGGATGCTGGCACGCCCTGCGGCCCGCTTGTGGGGCGGGCTTGCGCGGATGTTGCAAGCGATGCGCCGCTAGTGAGTTTTGCAGTGGGGCTGCCCAGCAGCATGATATTGCGCATGCAGCTAGGCGATAAAACACGCGATGCCCGCTTCGAACTGCCCGCGTTAGATGTGCCGATTTACCAAACCATCCCCAGTGATTTGAGCCGCCCGTTGCAGCTCTTTGTGGGGGTGCTGCGCGAGGCGCTGGTGTTCAATACGCCGGGCAATGAAGTGCCATAAGTGAATCGTGAATAGTGAGTCGTGAATCGTTAATGCAAGAACCTGTATGTCCCTTTTCCCTCTCCCTTGAGGGAGAGGGTTGCGAAGCCTTAGTGCATAGCACTTAGGCGGCGCTGGGTGAGGGGGATATTTCGTGAAGTAAGATATGCCCCGGGATAAGCCCGGACTGACAGGATAGATAGACCTGTCTAATTGCTATGTAAAATTCGTACAACTATTCAACTTAGCAATGTTTCACGTGAAACAATTTTTATTTTAAACAGCTACTTACTGGAAACTCTTAAAGTAATTATACTTATTGGTTTTAGTAGGCTCGAACCTCTGGCGCGAAGCTGGGTTCATCAATTCCCGCGGTGAGATGCACCGCCCGCGTGGCATAACGCATCGCCGAGCTTTCATCGACCCACACGAGCGAATGTTTCAGCCAATTTGCGTCATCGCGGTTTGGGTAATCTTCGCGTGCGTGGGCGCCGCGCGACTCGGTACGTTTGAGGGCGGCAAGCATCGTGGCGCGGCCCTGGGCCAGCAAGTTTTCCGTTTCAAGCGCGGTAATGCGGTCGATGTTCCATGCGGCGCTTGTGTTGCCAGCGGCAAGGGGTTGCTTGGCCAAATCATCAAGCGCTGCCAGGCCGCGCGCGAGCTCCTCACCCGTGCGGTAAATGGGTGCGCAGGCACTCATAGTGGTTTGCAGCTGCTTGCGAATAATGCTCGCAGGGGTGGAGGCAGGCGCGTGGGTAAGCGCTTCGAGCCGTGCGACGGCTTTTTCAAGCGACGCATGATTGCGAGTGGGTGCCGCGCGGCCCTGCGTAATATTGGCGGCGGCCCAATCGCCCGCATCCTTCCCGAAGACCACCAAATCAAGCAGCGAGTTACAGCCGAGGCGATTCGCCCCATGGCAGGAGTTGGAGGCTGCTTCGCCAATCGCCATGAGGCCGGGAACGATGGATTCATCGCCGCGCGCACCCACGCGGATGACCTGACTTTGCACATTGGTGGGGATGCCCCCCATGGAATAATGCACGGTGGGGACGACCGGAATGCGGGTGGTGCGTGGGTTGAGGCCCATCAAGGTTTCGCACAGGCTGGTGATGTAGGGCAGTTTTTCGGTAAAAATATCGGCGGGCAGGTGGCGCAAATCAAGCCAGAGATGGTCGTGATTGTCGCCCGCACCACGGCCCGCGCGTAGTTCTTGAATCATCGCCCGGGCAATCACATCGCGCGAGGCAAGCTCCATACTGCTAGGGGCATAGTGCGTTAAAAAGCGCTCATCACGGCCATTGAGCAAGAAGCCGCCTTCACCGCGCGCGCCCTCGGTGATGAGGA
>CAZOFC010000125.1:0-6168 GCA_964578965.1 uncultured Azospirillum sp. | reverse complement strand
CGGGGTCAACCCAGCCGCGACCAGGGCCGATCCATTTGCAGCGCGACCATGCGGCGCGGTTGGTATAAAAATCCGGCGCCTCGATCTTGCCGCTATTGATCGCTTCCTCGAGCCATAGCTCGTAGACCGGCTTGGCCCAATAGGTGGCAAGCCACTGCCTGCGGCCTGAGAAAAACCGCCATGCCTCCAACAATGCAGCGCGCGCAGAGGAATAATTGGTCTTCGAAAAATCCTTCATCAGCAGTTCGAAGGGCAGATTGAGGCCTGTGCCGATATGGCGCAGGATATTTTCGACAAACGCACCATACGCAGAGTTGGGGCGGCTGGGCGTGAAGGGCGAGAGTTTATCACCGGGGAATGTGGTGATGATGGAGCCACCGGCGAGCTTGGCTTTCCATTCTTTGCGCTTGGTATCGTAATCCTCGTAACTGCCGCCGAACATTTCGACGACGGTTTCCGCATCGAGCGGCGTTTCGATAAAGGCGGCGATCATGGCATTGACCACAGCTGCCTGCAGTTCCGACCGCTCGTAATGGTCGAGCATTTTAAACATCGGCATGATGGAAGTGAGTGCAGGCTTGCCACGATTCTGGCCGCTGCGCTCTTTATCATGGATATGCAAAACGCGCCTGCGCCCGAATGGTGTTCGTGCGGGGATGCGCTGCCATTCATCTGCTGACACAGAAAACGGCATGAACGCATCACCGGGGTGGCTCTTGCGCACAAAATACGCCAACGGCGCACCATAATCATCGATCTCAACGCCACCGCGCAGCGTTTTATCATCTGGCTTGCCGCTGGGGTTACTCAGCCGATCCGGCTCCACCAGCTGAATCGTGGTGGAAAATGCACCGCCACGCTCAGGAAGCCACAGCGGCAACGCCAACGCTTCACCATTAATAAACCCAGAGCGAAACACCTGTGTGGTCAGCCCTGCAAAATTGAGCGACAAGGCCGCATCGCACTCAAATCCTTCCGCCCAGCCGCGCCAGAGTGATTCGACATCACGCGCCCAATCATCTGCCCATTCTTTCGTTCTGCTCAATGCGCGGTAATCAGGCAATGCCACCAGCCGAAGACCCGTGCCGACGACATTATCCACCATCGTCTGCGCCGCGCCCGATGCCACGCCGTGATTGCGCGTGAGATCACGAGAACGCCCAACCAGCGTGGGTAATTCACCCAGCAGATCACCATCCGCCGAGCCGTTTCCGGGCAGCCAGCTGGAGAGCTCACGGGCGGTGAGCGATGCGGCGCGGTGCGAAGTATCACTCATCGAACACCACCTTGATCACGCCGCGACGCGCGGTGCCGCTTAAACGGGCGATCTGGCTTTTGAGTTTTTCGATATATTGTTCGAGTTTTTCGGCACTCGCCTGCGCGTAGGTGGTGCTGCCGTAATTGCCAATCGACACACTTACTTCTTTGGCACCCATCATCAGCAGGTGGTGGGCTTCTTCCGCTTCGGCAAGGCGTGTTTGCAATGTGGCTAAATCGGTCATGATATTTCCTCAAAGATACGGGTCATCAGCAGCGATAGTGGTGCGTTGGCTAATGTTGGTTGCGCGTGCAGGTGCAGCAGGTTCATTCGGTTGCGCTGGCGTAGGTGCGAACGTATCTGCGTAAGGAATGCTGCGCTGCTTACCGAGTGCCGCCTCCAGCTGCTGCCACTGGCGCTCACTGAAACGGTCGATGCCATAGAGGCTCGCTGCCGTGCGTGCATAGACACGGCAATCGAGCGCCTCGTTATTACGCATTGGGTCTTTCTGCCAGCTGGCGCGCGGGAATCCCTTATGCAACTTGATCACCCGCTTTTCAGCGGTGAGCTGCTTAAAATATTCCTCGGCATATTCAGGGAAGTGGCAACTTCCGGGTGGAAACGGTTCATCTTCCTTTGTCGGGCGGTCGAGCTTCAGCCAGCGATACAGCTCCATCTTGGCGACCGGCCCGCTGACATTCCACACGCGAAGCCCACGCCGTTTACTGCCGACATCGGCTTTCGACACACTCAAAATCAGCGCCGTTTCTGTATCACGGCCTTTGACCGCTACCACCGTGCGTGGGCTGGATGCGCGCGCACCCGAACCACCCCAGCTTGCCTGCGGATGGGTTTTTACCCAGCCGTAAACATCCTGCGTGGCATAGCCGCTATCTACCGCCAGCACACGGATGGGGAGTGTGCCGCCACCAGCATGCTGCCAATCACGCCGCAGCAATGCTTCGAGCTTCTCCCATACTTCCGGCATAGCGGTGTCGCCCATGAGGACATGGTAATCGACCGACCAGCTTTCTTTTTGCCGCCCCCATGCCACCACTTCGCATTCGATGCGGTCTTTTTGTACGTCCGCACCGGCGGTGATAAATAATCCACCATTTGGCACCACACCCATTGGATAAGGCTCACGACGCTCATAGAGCCGCTTCCATTCCGGCGCTTCGTATTCTTCCTCATACGGCTCACCCAGCACCGTATTGACAAAACCCTTCATCAGCTCAGGGTTCGCCTGAGCGTTTTCGAACATCTCCGCCGCATCACCCCACGAGAACCAGCCCACGGGGCTGTAGAGCGAGGACAGATGGTAGCCGATGGTGCGACCATCGGTTTCGGCGGTAGCTACCCAACGCCCACGCGCCAGCATCTGCGTTTTGTTATGCTCGTCGATCAGCGCGCCGCATTCCTCGCAAGCATATTGTGCTTCCTGCGGTTTGCCCTCATGCCAGCGCAGCTGCGTGAATCGTAGCGGCTGGAAGTGATCGCAATGCGGACATGGCACATGGAAATACCGTTGATCGCTGCCGTCGAATTCCCGCTGGATGCGCGAGATGCCCTTGGTAGTGGGCGTACTCACCAGAAAAATCTTACGACGCTTCTGGAAGGTGGCAGAGCGGCGTTCGGCCAGCAGGATCGGATCACCTTCGCCTTCCACATCTCCCGGATAACCATCGACCTCATCCATAAATAAATACCGCGCCGGCATGGAGCGCAACCCCACCGCCGAGTTAGCACCCGTCATCACCAGAATGCCGCCACGGAACTCTTTGCTCAGGATGGTATTGCCCGAATCGCGCGCGCGGGCTGGTTTGACCAGCTCGCGCAGCTCCGGTGTTTCATCGATCTGCGGGTCGATACGCTGCTTCGAATTACGCTTGGCCAGCTCCACCGTTGGTGCTACCGCCATCATCGGCCCCGGCGCCATATGGATGACATAACCAATCCAGTTGTTGCCGCATTCGGTGCCACCGATCTGTGCACCTTTCATGAACACGATCCGCTGCACCGGCGAGTGCGGAGACAGATTATCCATGATCTCCTGAAGGTACGGTGTGCGACTGGTGCGCCACCGCCCTGGCTCGGCAGCGGATTTGGAAGAAAGCATCCGATAGCGATCCGCCCATTCGGAGACGGCCAGAAACGATTCGGGCGTTAATCCACTACGCCATTGCGCCTCGACCGCATCCGCGCCCTCGTAGAATTCAGTCGACGCCTGCGCGGAATTCGGCGAGTTCGGCAAGATGCTGTCTGACATAATTTTCCAGCGTCACATGCATGGTGTGTGGATCAGCACCCAGCTCCGCTGCCATCTGTGCAGAAACGCGGGCTGGCCAGTTGAGCCATGCATCGCGTTCCTGCCGTCCCAGCTTGAATACATGTGCCATAACTTTCGCCCTGTCGATTAACTCGCCCTTCAGTTTCTGCAGCCGCACGCGATTGGTTTGCGCCTTCAAGACTTCATTCGCGGTGCGCGCCTGCATGTAGGTGGTGCCGCCATTCGCGGGTGCGCCGCTTTCTTTGAGTGTATCGCGCACCGCATCAAGCGCCGCATCCGGCACGGGCTTCACCGTTTGCGATCCACGTTGCTGGGCGGCATCGGTGTTAATTTTCCACAACGCATCGGCTTTATCTGCATCGATAGTTCCGTCTGCTTCTGGCCGGATGCGGCCTGATTTAATCGCCTTCCTTACCGCCGCATCGCTGACCCCGCGATGCCGCCCATAGGCACGAATGGACATGCCCATATCAGCCCCCAAAACCCCAGAAAACCGCCATGCTCAAGATACACCTCCAGTCAACGTTATAATGCGCTCAATGTATTGATAAATAATGCGAATTATTGCTTTTTCTAGTTGATTAAGATGCAGTTCGACGCATTCATGGGGGTGTCCACAGGGGACAATAACAGCCGAAAGGAACGCATATGAAAAACTACCAACCACTACCCACCAACAACGAATTATGGGGCTTTTGGGGAACCTGCAAAACAGTCGAGTATGATGCTGCGATGGCATGGGATGTCGCCAGCCGCTTTTTTGCAAAAACCTTCAACCTTACGCCCGAAGAAACACGCACGCTGCTCGATGCACGCTTCGGTCGCCACCTTGCGGACGATTTGAGATTCATCGACGGCGGCCCTGCAACAGCCGAAGCGATTACCAGCCACCTCGAAATGCGCAACGCCGATGCTGGCTGGCGCAGATATTTTGAAAAGGCGCTGCGCGAAGAAGTGGGGAAGCTGATTCCTTACACCACACCCAAAAGCAAAGACGAGATACTCACCAACATCGCGCTTACGCATCTCAATTTTGAGACGCTGGAAGAACGCAAATCCGACAGCCTCGATTTTAAGGATGTCGGGGTGCTAAATGTTAAAGCCGCACTCGAAGCTGCATACGCCGCAGGTAGAGCCAGCGCCAAACGGAAAGGAGCGTAATATGAGCAACCGTGTCACTGTCCGCTATGCCCGCAAACCCACCGACCTCGACGAAGTAACATCATCGGCGAAGGATCGCAGCGGGTACGCCTTTGAAACCGCCATTACCGAAACCGTTGCCTTAACCACCAGTGAGTACGATGCTTTTACGCGCAACTTCCTCAGAGATTATACATGGCTCACCGGCAAAGGCGGTGTCGTTAACAAAATCCATCAGGCGGTTGCGGTTACCGCGCCGGAGCGGCTCACGCTTTATGTGAACCCCGAAGGCAGCAGCTACGGTCGCTATGTCGGCCTTGAAGTGCCGCCAGAACTTGTCATTAAACACCCTGATGTGCATGTGCGCTTAACTGGCCAAGATGGCAACGCCTTTAACATCCTCGGCCTTTGCCAGCGTGCTGCCAAGAAGGCGCAGGTGCCTGCCGAGGATATCAAAGCCTTCATGGATGAGGCATCATCCGGCGATTACGATCATCTGCTGGCAACCTGCCAAAAATGGTTTGACTGTTATTGACCTGTTGGATGCGCTGGCCGAGCCAGCGCATCGTGCCAGTGTGCATGCTATTACCTAGCGCCTTATAGCGCGGTCCGTCAGCTGCAGGTTTTCCACGATACGGAATAAGTGTGTAATCATCAGGAAATCCCTGCAGTCGCTCACACTCACGCGGCGTGAGCCGCCGCACCGCCATCGGAGAAATTACCCCTGGCGTATAGGCAGCGCTGAGTGTCGGCGATGGTGCGCCGTTTTCACCGATGCCACAGCCCTGACGGTTCACGTCATCTATTTTATCGGGATCGCGCAGGGCATTTCTGAGATCGAGCGGATATAAAATGGCGGGCTGGTTATCGCCCATATCCGCGCGCAGCGTTGAGCATGTTTCCGATAAATGCCTCGGCCCAGCGTTTCGTGCGATGCTGCCCGGCTCGAAGGCGATATAGGTGGAGCGGTCGCCGCCAGCAGTGACGGTTTTTGACTGATCGGTTTCGCTTACATACATCCCGCCGTTTGGCCTGTCTTTTCGTTTGCCGTTCGCATCGCAGTAGGTAACGTTGTATGCGCGTGCGGGAACAAATAAAGGCGCACCCGCCAGCGCATGCTGATCCTCCAGCCCCATCTTGTCGCCATATTGGGCGTTGAGGGTGCAGGCGACATCGGCAGGCCATTGTTGCTTGTCCACCACATACGTTTCCAGCTCCGCATCATGCTTGTTGTAGCGGGACATCAGCGTTTTTGCGATGGGGCGCATATAGCCGCTGCTGGCAAGGTCGATATCAGCTCCCCAGCCACCGCTTGAAGCGCGGCTCTTAAATGTTCCGGCAACTTCTTGTTCCTTTTTTCGGCGCGGCGTAATATCCCGCTGCAGGCTTTCGCGCTCAAATAATACCGCTGCGGCAGGTCGCCAATCTCCAAGATATCCGATAACGAACACACGTCTGCGCCGCTGTGGCACTCCGAAAT
>CAZOFC010000124.1:0-6254 GCA_964578965.1 uncultured Azospirillum sp. | reverse complement strand
AATGGGTTGGGTGCACGTCGCGCACTTCGAAGCCCGCGCGCTCACGCGTCAAGCCCCCGGGCCCAAGGGCCGAGAGACGGCGCTTGTGCGTAATTTCCGACAATGGGTTGGTCTGATCCATGAACTGCGAGAGCTGGCTGCTACCGAAGAACTCGCGCACTGCAGCCACCAGCGGCTTCGCGTTGATAAGGTCATGCGGCATCACGGTGTCGATATCAACACTGCTCATGCGCTCGGTAATACCACGCTCCATACGCAGCAGACCCAGGCGGAATTGGTTTTCCATCAACTCACCCACCGAGCGAACGCGGCGGTTACCAAGGTGATCGATATCGTCGATTTCGCCGCGGCCATCTTTCAGGTCAACGAGCGTTTTAATGGTGTTGATAATGTCTTCGTTCGTGAGCACGCCCACTTCTTCTTTGTGGTTCAGGTTCAAGCGTGCGTTCATTTTCACACGGCCCACTTCCGAAAGGTCGTAGCGCTCGGGTTCAAAGAACAGCGACTTGAACAAAGCTTCCGCCGCTTCTGGCGTCGTTGGCTCACCCGGGCGCATCACACGGTAGATATCGATCAGTGCGTCATCCTTGGTCATGTTCTTGTCGGCAACCAGCGTGTTGCGGATGTAGGCACCCACGTTCACATGGTCGATCGCAAGCACGGGAATATCGCTCACGCCTGCTTCGGCCAAGGTTTTCACCAAGGCTGCGGTGAGCTCATCGCCGGCTTCGGCATAAATTTCACCGGTTTTCTTGTTCACCAAGTCAGCCGCGACATACGAACCGAGGATGAACTCTTCGGTCACGAGGATTTCTTTCAAGCCCGCTTCTTCAAGCTTCTTGAGTGCGCGTGGCGTCAGCTTGCTGCCGTTCTCGGCAACCACTTTACCGGTTTTCGCATCGACCAAGTCAAACGCCAGTTTCTGGCCTTTCCATGCGCTTGCGTCGAACGCCATCGTCCAGCCTTTTTTGCTGCTCTTGATGGTGCGCGTATCATAGAAGGTGTTGAGGATTTGCTGGTTGTCCATACCGAGCGCGCGCAGCATGCTGGTCGCGGGCAGTTTGCGGCGACGGTCGATGCGTACATGCACGAGATCCTTCGCGTCGAACTCAAAATCGAGCCACGAACCACGGTAAGGAATCACGCGCGCCGAGTAGAGATATTTACCCGAGCTGTGGGTTTTGCCATGGTCATGGTCGAAGAATACGCCCGGCGAACGGTGCATTTGCGAAACAATCACGCGCTCAGTACCGTTGATGGTGAAGGTCCCGTTCTCGGTCATGAGCGGAATATCGCCCATATATACGTCTTGTTCTTTGATGTCCTTGATTTCGCGAGCGCCGGTGTCAGCATCGACAATCCAGACCACAAGGCGCAGCGTTACGCGCAATGGCGCAGCAAAGTTAATGCCACGCTGGCGGCACTCATCCACGTCGTATTTGGGGCGGTCGAACTCGTAACGCACATACTCGAGCGTCGAGGTGTCGGCGAAATCTTTGATGGGGAATACGGATTTGAATACCGCGTGCAACCCAGTGTTCTTGCGGTCTTTCACCGGAACATACATTTGCAGGAACTGCTCGTACGAGTTCTTCTGCACCTCAATGAGGTTAGGCAGCGAGGTCGCCGAGAGCATCGTGCCGAAATTTTTGCGGATGCGCTTGCGTGAAGTGAACGTGTGCTGAAATGCAGTTGCCGATTGAGCCATAAAATCCCACCGAAAAATAAAAATAACTATGTGAAACGTTTAGTTCTTTCGCGCTAAGACCGTACGCGACGACGGCATTCATATTCTAGCAAGCGTAACGCGCGAAAGGAGCCCCACCAAAAGCGGAGCTCCTCTCGATTAGGCGTTGCTGCCCAAAAATCGCACTACTTGAGTTCGACTTTTGCACCAGCAGCTTCAAGCTGCTTCTTGAACTTGTCAGCGTCTTCTTTGTTGACGCCTTCTTTAACAGTCTTCGGTGCACCTTCCACCAGGTCTTTTGCTTCTTTCAAGCCCAGACCGGTGATCGCGCGCACTTCTTTGATCACGTTGATTTTGTTTGCGCCGCCGTCAGCGAGAACAACCGTGAATTCGGTTTTCTCTTCTGCCGCTGCTGCACCAGCAGCTGGGCCAGCCGCAGCAACTGCAACCGGTGCAGCCGCCGAAACGCCCCATTTTTCTTCCAGAAGTTTGCTGAGTTCAGCAGCTTCGAGCACGCTCAAGGCCGACAGTTTATCAACCAGTTCATTCAAGTTCGACATATCAATTCCCCTTAGTAAAAAATAAAAATTAAACGTTTTGTCAGGCGCTAACCCTTAGTTCCTGACGACTTACTTCACGCGCCTTTTTTCGCATAGGCTCCAAAAACGCGCGCCAACTGGCCAGCCGGCGCCTGAAGCACGCCCGCGATTCTAGTTGCAGGCGTTTGCAGCATCGCAATGATTTTCGCACGCAATTCATCGAGGCTTGGCAGATCCGCCAGCTGTTGAATGCCTGCCTTATCAAGGACAGTGTTGCCAAATGCGCCGCCGACCAGCACCAGTTTTCCGTTCTTTTTCGCAAACTCGTTCAGGGCTTTTGCTGCCGAGGTCGGGTCGTTCGAGTACGCCACCGCCGTTGGCCCCTTAAACAGGCTTGCGATTGATTCATAGTTCGTGCCCGTAAGCGCGCGCTTGACCAGCAAGTTCTTGGTCACTTTGAAATGTGCGCCCGCGGCACGGATTTTGATACGCAGATCGGTGATTTCCGCCACGGTCAGGCCTTTGTAGTGCGCCACAAGTACAATGCCCGTGTCTTTCACTGCCGCGTTGGTCTCGTCGATCCATTGTTGTTTAAATGCACGTGTTCTAGCCATGTCGATCTCCCTACGCTACCAAGCCGAGCACTTCCGTAAGGTCGAGCGTAATGCCAGGCCCCATGGTTGCCGAGATGGAGATTTTCTTGATGTAGTTACCTTTAACGCCAGCTGGCTTCGCGCGGTTCACTGCCGCAATGAAGCTGATGACGTTCTCGGTGATTGCTTTTTCGTCGAAGCTCACTTTGCCAACGCCCGCATGAATGATGCCAGCCTTTTCAACCTTGAACTCAACCTGACCCGACTTCGCCGCTTTCACCGCTTTTTCAACGTCCGGCGTTACCGTACCCAGTTTTGGGTTTGGCATCAAGCCGCGAGGACCTAAGATCTTACCGATTTTGCCCACGGTGCCCATCATGTCCGGGGTCGCGATGCACACATCGAAGTTCATTTCACCTTTTTGGATCATCTCGGCCAAATCGTCGCCGCCAACAATGTCAGCACCGGCTTTTTTCGCCGCTTCCGCTTTGTCGCCCTTGGCGAATACAGCCACGCGCACGGTTTTACCAAGGCCATTGGGCATGCCCACCATACCGCGCACCATCTGGTCCGATTGCGTTGGGTCAATACCAAGGTTGATGGCCACATCGACCGTCTGGTCGAATTTTGGCGCGCCAACTTTGAGCAATGCCACAGCATCTTTCAGCGCGTATGGCTTGCCTTTTTCCACTTTGGCAGCAGCGGCTTTTAAACGTTTTCCAGCCATCTTATGCCTCCACCACTTGGATGCCCATCGACACGGCCGAGCCAGCGATCATGCTGCACGCCGCTTCTTCGCTGTGCGCGTTCATGTCTTGCATCTTTTGTTTTGCGATTTCGCGAATCTGCTTCATCGTCACCTTGCCCACGATTTCTTTACCCGTGGTGCCGGTTCCTTTTTGCAGGCCAGCCGCCTTGAGCAGGAAGAACGATACCGGCGGCTGCTTGGTGATGAAGGTGAAGCTGCGATCCTTGTATGCCGTAATCACGACCGGGATCGGCGTGCCCGCTTCGGTTTTTTGGGTAGCAGCATTGAACTGCTTACAGAATTCCATGATGTTCAAGCCCGCTTGGCCGAGTGCCGGTCCAATTGGTGGGGCTGGGTTGGCTTTCCCTGCAGGGATCTGCAGTTTGATATAGCCAGTAATTTCCTTAGCCATCGTCTAACCTTTCGTTTTTGGTGTGCCCGACCTCAAAAACCCTATGTTTTCTGCGCCAGATTGCGGCTTTCGCGAGTGCGTCCGCCTCCCAAGGGAAGCGGGACTATAGTGACCGTTTTGCCAATTGCAAGGGAAATTTTTAGCGCTTCGCGCATTACTTTTATTTGTCATTCCTGCGAAAGCAGGAATCTACTCTCCCTGTGGCTCGAGATCCCGGTGTTGCGTTCGCAAACCGGGATGACAGCACCGTAAGCGGCAAAGCCGCTAACTTATGCTGTCACCTTCAGCACTTGATCGTAGTTGAGCTCGACTGGCGTTGCGCGGCCAAAGATGCTCACCGAAACCTTGAGCTTGCTGCGGCCCTCATCGACATCTTCCACGATGCCCACAAAGCTTTCAAACGGCCCATCGATGATTTTGACGTTCTCGCCGATATCGTAGTGAATCGTGTGGCGTGGGCTCGTGACACCCTCCTCCACCGCCGAGAAGATGGTCATAGCTTCTTTTTCCGTGATCGGCTGCGGGCGAATACCTTTACCACCCAAGAAGCCCGTCACCTTCGGCGTCGTTTTCACGATCTGCCAGGTGGCGTCGGTCATATCCATTTTCGCGAGCACATAACCCGGGAAGAACTTACGCTCCGTCGCGGTCTTTTTGCCACGGCGCACTTCCACCACATTCTCGGTGGGTACCACCACTTGCTCGAACGCTTCACTTAAGCCCTTTTGCGCCGCGGTTTCCAAAATCGCCTGCGCGACCTTTTTCTCAAACCCCGAATGGGCGTGAATGATGTACCAGCGCTTGGCCTTCACTTTGGGTGCGGTCTCGGCAGCGAGGGCCTCTGGGCTCATCGTGCTGTTGGTGGCGGCTTCGGTCATTGCTTACTCCTCGTAATTTTTTACAACGTTTTTTGTGCTCACTTATTATTGGCCAAGGCCGAGAATCCAACGGATTGCCACGGCAAAAATTCCATCGACGGCGAGAAAGAACAGCGCCGCAACAAATGCCAGCACCAGCACCATGATGGTCGAAACGATGGTTTCCTTGCGGGTCGGCCAGCTGACCTTACCCACTTCGGTGCGCACTTCGCGGATGAATTTCGCGGGGTTCATTGCCATAGTGAGATGCCTTTTTGCGGATTTCCAGATACAAAAATGCACACCATTTAGGGGGGTGTGCGGGAAGGTGAATAGCGCGCTTTCGCACGCTTGGCAAGTGCTAATAGCGGCCATTGCCTTGCCGGATTCTAAATCGCGCTACACGTCACGGCCTTTCGCGCTGCCAGGAAGCAGCCCCGACGACGGGCTGAACTCCCCAGTCTTCAAGAACGACAGCATTTCTGCAAATACTTCTTCATTAAACAGCATATGGACGTGATCGGTTTCTATCACCCGGTGCGCCGCACCGGCCAGATGCGTGCTTCGCACCGACACCACGCCATCGCTTGGTTCTGCGTCGCCGCCAAGCAAACTGTACAGCAGGGGGTTGCCCTCGCCCGCTATCACCCCCACTTCCCTGCCTTCAATCGGCACCGGCGGTCGGCTGGGCTCCATCTGCCTCACCACATCGCCCCCTATTTTTTGGAGCAGCTTTTTTTCAGCAAGAAAATGGCCTTGATTGGGCGTGCCAAGCATGACCACGCGCCCCTCACGATCGAGTGGGTGTTTTTGCAGGTAACGCGCAATCACCCGGCCTCCCATCGAATGGCCAACAAAATGCACCGCACCATCTGGGTGCGCCTCAAGGAAAGGTTCGATCTGCTGGTGAATGCGCGCTACAATCGCATCCATATCCTTAAGCCTGGAAAAATAGCTGGTCGTGAGCACCTCATAGCCCTCGCGTCTCAATTTGCGCGCCATGGAAATTTCCATGCTCGGCTTCATGATCGACGCCGGCGTAAGCCCGCCATAACCATGCACGAGAATGACGCATTCTTTCGGCGTTGCACCAGTCTGTTGCATCCCGACTCCATCCGATGAGATGCGCGTATTCTAGGCTTCGTGTTGCGCCTTGTGGGTGAAGATTATGTGACAATTGCTGGAAGGCGGCAGCATAATAAAGCGCGCCTTGCGAGAGATAAACACTACCGAACGACGTGAGGGAGTTTGAAGTGAGCATTGGCAGGGGCGCTCAGGATTTTATCAGCCTAAAGGCTTCGTGCCAACGCTAAGCTCGCATGTGCTCGCTAAGCTTTTGGTGAACCTTTAACGGTTCGAACAATACACCTGCCGTTTGAAACGGCCCCACAAAGAGGCCGTTTTAAATGGCAGGGGCG
>CAZOFC010000123.1:0-6296 GCA_964578965.1 uncultured Azospirillum sp. | reverse complement strand
GCCCATATCGCGTGGGTGGCTGGTGGTATAGCGAATGCGCTTCACCCCATCCACCGCCGCCACGTTGCGCAGCAGCGCAGCCAAGCTCACTTCATTCCCCGCCGCATCGGTGCCGTGATAGGCATTGACGTTCTGGCCCAGCAGCGTGATTTCCACCGCCCCTTGCGTCACATGGGTTTCCACCTCACGCATGATGGCGGCAAGCGGGCGCGAGAATTCCGCCCCGCGCGTGTAGGGCACTACACAGAAGGTGCAGAATTTATCGCAACCTTCTTGGATCGAGACAAACGCCGAGGCCCCCTGCGGCTGGAGGGATTCGGGCAATAAATCGAATTTTGCCTCTTCCACGAACTCAAGCTGCACTGCGCTTTGGCTCGTACGCTCCACCTGACGAATCAAATCCGGCAGGCTGTGATAGCTTTGTGGCCCCACCACCATATCGACATACGGCGCGCGCTCGATGATTTCCTCGCCTTCGGCCTGTGCCACGCAGCCAGCCACCGCAATCATGCTACGCTTGCCCTGCTCGGCCAGTGCCTGCTTGTGCAGGCGCATACGGCCCAAATCGGAATACATTTTCTCGGAGGCTTTTTCACGGATATGGCAGGTGTTCAAAATCACCAGATCCGCATCCTCGGGCGTTTCGCTCTCGCTGTAACCCAGCGGGGCCAAAACATCGGCCATGCGCGTGCTGTCATACACGTTCATTTGGCAGCCATAGGTTTTAATGTAGAGTTTTTTGCTCATTTTAAATCGTCATTACCCGAATTTTGCTTCAGCAAAATTATAGGGTAATCCAGCTTAAAAAAAGCAGTTGGATCGCCCTATAGTTCGCCTGCGAACTCGGGCGATGACGTAGAAGATTTAGCCCCGCGCGTCAATCTTCGCGGCGACGATAAAATCATTGCGGCTCAAGCCGCCAATGCTGTGGGTGTTGAGCACCACCTCGACATAGCCCCAACCAAAGCGAATTTCCGGGTGGTGGTCTTCGTGGTGTGCCACCTGCGCAATATGCGCAACGAGCGCCAGCGCCTGCGTGAAATTCTTGAATTCCCAGCGTTTTTCAATGTGGTCGGGGTAAAACACCCAGTCATCGAGCTCACCCATCAGTACCACGGCTTCTTGGCTGGTCAGCTTGCCCTCACCTTTTTTGCATGGGCGACAGCGTTCATCGGTCAGGCGCATTCATCCTCCAAACTGTCATGCCGTGCTTGCCACGGCTTCCCGCTTCTTAAATAAGCTGGACCCTCCCCGCCTTCGCGGGGACAGGCTTGTAAAGACGGGGTGACAAGATTCTTCTGTATCTCTTTGGCTTCTACGTTTATCAGGAAAACCATGACCAACCAACCGATTTTAGCGTTTGATTGCGCAACCATAGGCGGCAGTGTCGCGCTCATGGTGAACGGTGCCATCACCACCCAGCGCATTGGCCGCACCGCGCAAGCCGCCGAACTCATCCCCGCGATCGATGCTCTCATGCGCGCGGCAAACCTACACTATGCCGACCTTGGTGCGATTGTCAGCACCGTGGGGCCCGGCAGCTTCACCGGCGTGCGCATTGGTTTGGCGGCACTCCATGGGTTGGTGCTGGTTCACGCCACACCACTTAAAATGCTAACAACGCTTGAAGCCATGGCATGGGCCGTCGCCGTGCGGGCGGATGCACCCGCGACCTTTGAGGTGGCCCTGCGTGCCGGCAAAGGTGAGCTTTATTGCCAACGCTTCGCCTGCGCCAATGCCATACCCACGCCGACGAGCGATATTCGCCTGATGCCTGAAACATTCGATGGGTGGGAGGCGCCTTGTTTTGGTAACCACCTACCCGTGGATACAGCGGGATTTATTGATGGACCGGACGCGCAAACGCTGGTTACCATCGCCCACCACCTGCCCGTGACATCACTCGCAGATGCACTGCCTGTCTATGTTCGCCCACCCGATGCCATCATCGGCGCGCCACACCCGTGGCTGGTACGTAATTGAAACTTTCACCAATCGCCTTCACCTGTTATATCCTGATTATCAAATCGTCATTGCGAGCGTATAGCGAAGCAATCCACCTTGGCCACACAACAGAAAAAAGGTGGATTGCCGCGTCGGCTACGCCTCCTCGCAATGACAAATTATTTATGGAAAGTTATTATTCATGAAAAAAGTCCTTATCATCACCATCCTCGCACTGCTTAGCGCCTGCGCACAAGCCCCTGAGGCCTTTAAGGCAGGCCCGTTGGCGTTTGAGCGTGAGCAGGGCATCACTCGCCTGAGCGTGAATGAAATTCGCGTGGTGAATCACTATCAATCCCCCATGAAGCGCCCAAACGTGGAGCAGGAGTTTCCGGTTGCCCCGGCCAGCGCCGTGAGCACATGGGTTAGTAAGCGCCTGCGCGCTAACCCTGGCAGTAATCAAGGCATCCTTGAAGTCACAATTCATGACGCCTCGGTCCTCGAGCAAGCGTTACCAAAAACCGAGGGATTCAAAGGCCTCATCACCGATGATCAGGACGCCCGCTATACGGCCAAACTGGTGGTGAGCTTCAAGCACTACCCCCAAGGCAGCACCGCCGCTAACGCCACGGGGGATGTCACGGTTAGCCGCAGCCGCACCATCAACGAGCGCGCGACGGTGAGCGAGCGTGAAGCCATATTCCACCAGATGACAAATGCGCTGATGACGGATTTTGACCGCGAAGCGAACTCGCGTCTGCGCCAATATTTCGCCGCCTATATCAGGTAAGCATGCATCTTTACCTTCCCATTGCTGAACTCTCCGCCAACGCGATCTACCTCATCATGCTGGGTGGGTTAGCTGGGTTGCTCTCGGGCATGTTCGGCATTGGTGGCGGCTTCATCCTCACCCCGATGCTGATTTTCATCGGCATTCCCCCGGCGGTTTCGGTGGCCACCGCCACGAACATGATTGTGGCCTCCTCGTTTTCTGGCTTTTTGTCGCACATGAAACAAAAGCGCGTGGATATACCCATGGGTAATTGCCTGATCGCGGGCGGGTTATTTGGCGTGGTGCTGGGTGTGAGTGTGTTTGCGGGTTTGCAGAAAGTCGGCCAGATCGACCTGATGATTACACTGCTTTATATTTCGCTGCTGACGACCATCAGCATCGTTATGCTACGCGAGGCTAGGCAAATCCTTGCCGCTAGAAAATTAGGCAACCACAAGCACGAGATCACCGCGCTCGATCTTCCCGCATGGGTGAGTGCCCTGCCAATGCAGATGGAGTTCACCCGCTCAGCCGTGCGCCACAGCATCTTGTTGCCGATGGCGATTGGCTTGCTTTCGGGCGTTCTGGTCGGCCTGCTTGGCATTGGCGGCGGCTTCATCATGCTGCCGATGATGCTCTATGTGCTGCGTATGCCGATGAGTGTTACTATCGGCACCTCGTTGTTTCAGATTATTTTCATCACCGCCGCCGCGACGTTGATGCATACGCTCACCACCCATGCGGTGGATATTGTGCTGGCGGGCTTGTTGCTCATCGGCTCGGTCGTCGGCGCGCAATATGGCGCACGGCTGAGCCATAAGATTCCCAATTACTGGCTGCGTTTCCTGATGTCTGGCCTGCTCATCATCGTCGCTGGTCGTCTGGCCTATGGGCTATTCATTACCCCTGCCAACATCTTCACGCTGGTAACGGGTACGCCATGAGGTTCCTTGCCACATTTTGTGCCTGCCTGCTTGCCGTTGCACCTATCGCCCATGCGCAGGAGGATTCAGCGAGCGCTGTCTCGCTCAACCACCCGTTAGTGGCGGATATTTCACAAAACACCATCGAAATCCGCTCGGATTTTAATGGCGCGCAGCTACTCATTTTCGGGGCGCGCAATGTGGCAGGTGATATCGCGATTGCGATACGCGGGCCCGAGATTGACGCGACCCTGCGCCGCAAGGAGCGTATCGCGGGGATGTGGATGCATGTCGATCAGCGCCGCTATAGCCAATTACCAGTAGTCTATGCTTTGGCGAGCACCAAACCGCTTGGCAAGCTTGCGCCACCGAGCATGCTCAAATCATTCGGCCTCGGTGAGCGCCGCGTGGTGCAAGCCGCTAGCAAATCACAGGACGACCCATTCGATAAAGCACTCATCGAGGCGCTTGAGCGCAAACGCTGGTGGCAGACACCGTTCGGCAGCATCACCTATTTCGGTGAAAGCCTGTTCAAGGCGCGCATCACCCTGCCCGATAGCTTACCTTCGGGGAACTATACGGCGGAGGTCTATCTGTTCAATCGCGGGCAGTTGCTTGGCTTTCAAACCATTCCACTCACCAGCTACAAAACTGGCTTTGATGCCAGTGTGGCCAACGCCGCGCGCCATAATGGCCTGCTTTATGGGATCGGCGCCATCCTCATGGCGTTATTCGGTGGCTGGCTTGCGCACCGTTTATTCCACCGCCCCTGAGCCTGTGATTTTTACCTTCAGCCAGCGATAGCCATCCTTGATTTTTCCCCACGCCCAGCCTTTGGGGCGGGTGTAAAGCACCACCGTGTGCGCAATCACATCGTGCAAGGCGCGGTTGCGCGTGTTGAATAAGCCCGCAAAAAATCCAAGCATCATTGGCCCGGCCGAGGGAACATAGGCAACAAACCTCAGCACAAAGCGCCAGCCATGAATCGGCTCTAGCGTGGTGGCATCCACAATGCGCAAGCCAAACAGCCATTTGCCCGGCGTGGTGCCATAGGCATTCTGGCAACTCACATAAACCAGCCCCATCATCAGCACCGTGAGAAGATTCGAGATAATCCATGGAAAGCGCGTCTGCCAGATAAGATCAGCAAATTGCGCAAGGCTTGAAACCACGGGCATGGCGTTTGGCGATGGCATGCCATAGGCCGCATAGACCGCATCGGTCATGAAGCCGGTCAGGTGGCCAAGCAGCGCGAGCATCAATAGCAAATCAATTGCCGAGGCCATCGCACGGTCGTTAAGCGAGGCATAGCGCGGTCCCTCCTCAAGCGGTTTGGGGCAAAGGCCAAGGAATGTCAGTATTGGCTGCATCGTTAAAGCTCAAGCGAGTGGATAGCGGTTGCCTCACGCCATGAGGATACGCGTGGCTGCACGATGCGCAAGGGAATATCGGCAATGAAGGGGGCAAGCCCCGTGATTGCCTCATCGAGTGTCACCGTGCTGCCCTCGGTCTCGCTCATCACCAATGCGGCAATGTGAAGTCCACGCGCGCGCAGCGCATGCAGCGCCGTCAATGTGTGGCTGATGGAGCCGAGATAACTGCCAGTGACGAGAATCACCGAGAGGCCAAGTGCTACCATCCAATCCATGCTCGTCTGTGCATTCGTCAGCGGCACCATGACGCCACCCACACCCTCAATTAGCGTTAGCCCCTCACCCGTTGCGCGGGCGCGTGACCATTCAATCACCGCATTCACATCGAGTGCTTGCCCTTCAAGCGCTGCGGCGCGGTGCGGCGATAATGGGGCCGCAAAGCGCCATGGTGAAATTTCATCGACGTTTGCTGTGCCACCATTTGCGGTAATAATCTGTGCCGTGTCGCTGGTTGCATCCGCCGCATCATAGCCCGAAATAATGGGTTTATAGCCATGGGCTTGCCCACCACGCATGCGCGCGGCGTGCAGCAACGCGCAGGTGGTGAAGGTTTTGCCAACACCAGTACCGACCGCAGTGACAAAATACGCGCTCATGCCTGCTTACTCACGACAAAGAAATGATGCTCCCAGGTTGCAGGAATTCCAAGCGGCGTGCGCAGTGTTTCATACGCCTCAAGCATCGCCGCCCAGCGTTTAGGGCCGGTCAGCCCGCGCGTACCGCCCGAAAAATTATTGCCCGCGCCAATCGCGCGCATTGAATCCAGCAACGCCGCAACTGTTGGGTAATGCCGCACCTCGTGGCGGATGTCATGCATCGAAATCGTGAAACCTGCCCCCTTGAGCGCTATTAGGGTTTTGCTGTGGGATGGCATATTGAGTAAGCTCAGCGGCAACTGCGCCTCTAACGCACAGTTTCGCAATTCCATTAGCGTCGCTTCCCCAAGGCTTGCGATGATAGCACGGCCGCCCGGCTTTAACACCCGCGCCAGTTCCGTGAATGCAGCCTCTTGATCCTCCACCCACTGATAGCATAGCGAGCTCACCGCCCCATCCACACTCGCATCCGCGAGCGGCAGGCGCACTGCATCCGCATTCACGGCGGCACAGCGGGCTTTTGCGACCTCACACATCCCAAACGCGAGGTCGAGCCCAATCACGCGCCAATGGGGGCGCACCGCCTGCGCGGCACGGGCGAAATAGCCGGTGCCCGAACCGACATCCA
>CAZOFC010000122.1:0-6317 GCA_964578965.1 uncultured Azospirillum sp. | reverse complement strand
GCTCCAGGCTGCACCGATACATCAAGGAAGTTCGAGGCCGCAGCGCCTGTGCTCGTGCTCAGGCTAGCAGTACGATACTGGAAAATATTCTGGCTATCATTCGCCACGCCGGGAGGGTTACGCAACGTATCGGCCGCACTCTTGAAATTAGAAAACAGCGTGCGCAGCTCATTCAGCGCTTTGGTCTGGCTATCGACAGCTTCATTGCGTGTTTCAAGGCGTACCGCGGGGATACGGCGCGCTTTGACTAAGCTGTCAATCAGGCCTTGCGTATCGATCTTCGATGTACCGCCCGTAAGTACGGTCCGGCCATCGACCGTTCCGAAGTTGCCCAATGTAATCTGCGTTACCATGTACTCATCCTACCTTACTTGCCTCAGTTTTGCACGCGCTTTCATACGCTATTTTTATCAGCGCACGATGGGTTAGATGCAACCTTCGTGCCACCCGTGTGCTATGCATTCAACGTCAATACCGCCTCGCGAAGCCTCGCCTGATTCTGCTCAAACGCCACCAGCAGTCGCTGCTCGGGTATGTAGGTCACACGCCCATCCCGCAGGCTGGTGTAACGCGTGACATATTGCCCGGATGCATCCTTATAAATCGTAAAAATCTTATCGCTGATGGGATAGGGATCAAATCCGGCCAGGGCGGCGGCAGCTTGGTTCACACGGTCGAATCGGCGCTGTTCCGCTGTTGCGGTTGCATCGCCAGTAGTGGCACCAGGGGCAGGAAGAATAAATTCAGGACTTGATTCTATTTGTTTTTGTACGACCTGAATATCTGCGCTGCGCGCCCCTGGCAAAACCTGAGTGGCGATCGCGCCCCCAGTTTGCAGGGTGATAGACATTGTCATGCTCCATTTTTTTATGCGCTTACACGCTTTTTTGGGCGGGAGGGGGTTTACACCCACTCCCGCCCTTTAAGTTACTACCTAAGACTCAGCCTAAACTACTGGATGAGTTTCAGGAGGCCTTGCGGCAGCTGGTTGGCCTGTGCCAACACCGCGATACCCGCCTGCAGCTGAACCTGCGCACTCGCATAGAGTGTCGATTCGGCCGATACATCGGTATCCAGGATGCTGCTACGCGCAGAGTCTTGGTTCTCGATCGAAGACTGAATCGTGTTCGAGGCGAAGTTGAAGCGTGATTGCAGCGCACCCACCGACGCACGAAGCGAGGTCACCGTGGTGATGGCGTTGTCAATCACGTTAGCCGCTGCCGCTGCATTTGCTGCACTGGTCACGTTAATAGACTGGCCACCAAAAATGTTGCTGCTTGATGCGCTGCCCACATTGACGTTGATCACGTCGCTGGTTGCAGAACCTACGGTGAAGTTCAGACCATTACCACCCGCACGCGCAAACCCTTGGTTCAATGCCGAAATGAAGTTAGCACGGTCCGTCAGGTTGGTACGAATGTTGAACGTAGCGTTCGTCGTCACACCAGTGGTGTTGATAGTAAACGACTGCGTGCCCGTACTATCAAGGAACTGCAATGACCCAGCAGCAGAAATGATAAGGTCATCTACACCAGTTGAAGTGAAGGTTTGACCATTAATCTGAACAGTCAGAACGCTGGTATCCACTGCACCCGTTGAACCTTGGTACTGAAAATTACTGATGCTGAGTGCACCACCATTGTTCAAACGCGCCGTTGCAACACCGTTCGCCGCCGTACCGACCACACCAGTTAGGCTGGTGTTGGTAAAGTCAGCCCCGGTAACGTTGTAGGTGCGCGCAATCGATACCGTGTTGAATGCGTTGGTGATGTTGGCACGCGCACTGTCGGTGCTGGCCTGGTCAACAAAGCTCACGGTACCCAGACCCAGACGAATGTTGTTCGTACCATTGGTGACAGTCACCACACCGTTGGTTGCAGCACCAACAACGCGACCTCTGTAGGTCACGCCGTTCAAGTCCACCGAAAGATCGGCCGAACCAGCAGCTACAGCACCGAAGGTGATGTTGCTGAAACGGAAGTTGCTGAATGAACCATAAATCGATGCATCCACACCAAGATACGCAGTGTTGGCTAGCAAGGTGTTGGCGCTATCAACGATTTGTACGCCACCCGCAGGACCAGTGAGCACGTTCGAAAGTACCGCCGTACCTGTTGCGGTGTTGAATGCTTGCACCGACACTGTCGAAGCAACTGCTGCAGCACCGCCGAGGGTTGGAGCGGCAACTACGGCGTTAGCAGCATTAGTGTTGGTACGCGTGAGCGAAGTACGCGTTCCGAGGCCACCGCTAAGAAGACCTACACCGTTGAAGTTCGTGGTCGAAGCAATACGGTCAATCTCCGCCGTTAAGCTTGCGAACTCTTGGTTGAGCAACGAACG
Organism: uncultured Azospirillum sp.; assembly: GCA_964578965.1. Classification (GTDB taxonomy): domain Bacteria; phylum Pseudomonadota; class Alphaproteobacteria; order Rickettsiales; family UBA3002; genus QFOX01. The sequence goes on along the minus strand of CAZOFC010000122.1, from coordinate 3,977 downwards.
GTTCGCATCCGTCAGCTGACCCGAAGACGCTTGCGCTGCAATCGCGCGCTGGCGCTGCAGAATGTCAACGATCTGGCTGAGACCACCATCCGCCACCTGCAGAAGGCTTGCACCTTGAGCGGCGTTAGCGAGTGCGGTGCGCAGTGTGGTTACTTGGGTACGAAGTGCGGTACCAGTCGCAAGACCGGCTACGTCGTCCGAAGCACGAACGATGCGGTTACCACTGGAAAGACGCGCAATCGACGACGAAGCATTATTCGACGCACGGCCGATATTGCCCTGTGCATTCTGCGCAGCAATATTTGAGATAATAGAGTTAGACATGGAAGTTCTCCTACTTGGATTGTTAAAAACGTTACCAGGGCTACTTGCCCACCAAACACCTGAAGCCAGGAAACTTCATGTTTCCGAAAAACCCCATGTGCATGTTCTTATCATTAACGAGAATGTGTTAAGATTCCGTTAACAATAAACCGTTCCGCCCAAAAATAGGTTGTGACTGGCGCGGAGAACCCGCTGTAAGCCGCACCCATCCTTGGATGGTGAGACAGAAAAAATTTTTTCTGCCTCAAATTCTAACAATCTGTATGCCACAAAATAGGTTCCATGTCACCCCATAATGTAGCCAAGCGGATCCCTTCCGCGTAATTCGGACCTCCCACTGTTACCTTTAAATCACGCTCCAGCCACGACACATCACTGAACTGGAACAGATTTTTAGCGTTGTTATATTCACTGAGTAGGAGGAGGCATTCCCCTCCTCCTACCGTTCAGTTGATAGCCATTACCCAAGAAGCTTGAGCAGCCCCTGCGGCAGCTGGTTGGCCTGAGCCAACACCGCGATGCCCGCCTGGAGCTGAACCTGCGCACTCGCATAGCTGGTCGATTCCGATGAAACATCAGTATCAAGCAGGCTGCTGCGTGCCGAGTCCTGGTTTTCAATCGAGGACTGAATCGTGTTCGCAGCAAAATTGAACCGCGATTGCAGGGCCCCCACCGTAGCGCGTAGCGAAGTCACAGTCGTAATCGCATTGTTAATGACGTTCGCTGCCGCCGAAGCATTCGCTGCCGAGGTCACGTTGAGTGACTGCCCGCCAAAGATACTATTGGTGGCCGCGCTTCCGACATTAACATTGATTACATCAGTCGTTGCAGAACCTACGGTGAAGTTCAAGCCACTCCCCCCCGCACGGGCAAACCCCTGGTTCAAGGCCGAAATGAAATTGGCCCGATCCGAAAGGTCGGTACGAATGTTTGTAATCGCACTCGTCAACCCCGTGGTGTTGATGGTGAAGGTCTGCGTCCCCGTACTATCGAGGAATTGCAGCGAGCCACCCGCCGTGATGTTGTCGTCCACCCCGGTCGAAGTAAAGGTCTGACCGTTGATCTGCACCGTTAGAATGCTGGTGTTCGCCGCACCCGTCGAGCCCTGATACTGGAAGTTACTGATGCTCAGTGCACCCCCATTATTCAGGCGTGCAGTAGCCACGCCGTTTGCCGCCGTACCGACGACGCCCTCAAGGCTGGTGCCTGCAAAATCAGCACCGGCAACGCTGTAGGTGCGCGCAATCGATACCGTTCTGAAGGCATTAGCAATCGTCGCACGCGTGCTGTCGGTGCTCGCCTGATCCGAGAAATCGACGGTACCCAGACCAAGACGAATATTGTTCGTTCCGTTGCTGACGGTCACGACGCCGTTCGTCGCCGCACCGGTGACACGCCCCGTGTACGACACGCCATTGAGTTCAACCGTCAGGTCCGCCGAACCAGCCGTGGTTGCACCAAAGCTCACATTGCTGAATTTGAAGCTTGAGAACGTCCCATAGATGGAAGCATCCACTCCAAGATAAGCGGTGTTTGCTAGTAAGGTGTTCGATGCATCTACCAGCTGAATGCCGCCTGCCGCACCAGTCAGGGTGTTCGACAGCACCGCCGAACCTGTGGCCGTGTTGAAGGCCTGCACGGTCACAGTCGAGGCAACCGCCGCTGCACCGCCAAGGGTTGGCGCTGCAAGCACTGCGGCTGCAGCGTTCGCATCCGTGCGGGTCAGTGCCGTACGTGTGCCAAGCGCACCACTCAACAGCGCTACGCCGTTAAAGTTGGTCGAGATGGCGATACGGTCAATCTCCGCCGTCAGGCTTGCGAATTCCTGATTCAGCAAGGAGCGGTTCGCATCCGTCAGCTGACCCGAAGACGCCTGTGCTGCAATCGCACGCTGCCGCTGCAGAATATCCACGATCTGGCTCAAGCCACCATCAGCCACCTGAAGCAGGCTGGTACCCTGCGAGGCATTTGCCAGTGCGGTTCGAAGCGTTGTCACCTGTGTACGTAGTGCCGTACCAGTGGCAAGGCCCGCCACATCGTCCGACGAGCGAACGATACGGTTACCGCTCGACAGGCGCGCAATCGACGACGACGCATTGTTGGATGCCCGCCCGATGTTGCCCTGCGCATTCTGTGCAGAAATATTAGTAACGATAGAGTTAGTCATAAAAAATCTCCTACTTGGATTGGGTTTAAAAACGTCACCAGGGCTACGTGCCCGCGAACCCGAATCACCGATGCCCAGCGTCCTGCCACGCACCTGCAACCCAAAGTTCCCCTTGCGCACAACTGCAACCTATGCGGGAAACTAAGCGCAAGGCACAGCAACACCCAGGGGTAGAGCCACGAAATGATTATTTCGCAACTCCTGGTTGTTTATCTATGCCACAACCCTTGATTTATGTCACGTTTAAAATGCAACCTATGGGGGAACATAAGCTCATTGCGGTACCAAGAAATACACGCATAGCGCGTATTTCTGCGTGTCAGCACGCATAAAAAATAATTTTAAAATTTGAAATTAAGGGGGCTGCCACCATGCCGTTTGGCAGCTACGTCGCAAATTACGCAAAGCACCCCTATATGTCGGCCAAAACGTCTAGAAAAATGAAAAATAACGCGCGCGATTACCGGCGCTGCTATGCGCCGATGAGGGCTCTCAGCCGGGCTTCGCGTATCCATCCCGTCTCGCGATAAATGGCAAGGGAGAGGGTTGGATCGGCAAGGTGATCCAAAAAGCGTGAAAGATTATAAACAACACCGATCACCTCAGCTTCACTCGGGGCAACCGGCAAGGTCGCAAGCGCCAAACGCAAGGTCGCAAAGCGCACGCCAATAATGGTGATGCGCTCGGTCAGTGTTTCGCCAAAGCCGGCGAATGGGAACAAGGCTTGCGAGAGCTGCGCTTCGAGGTAACGGCGCAACATATCATCCATATGCACGGACTGCTCGCGCATATGAGCCATGAGCCGTAAGGCACGGGTGCTGGCATCCGGCGCAAGCAGAATCGCCCCCCCTTCAGGGAATTGCGCGCCCAGCGCTTGCGCCATCTGATCGACGAGCACGCGCAGCGTCTGGCGCTGTTTGGGGCTTGCCGCAATCAAGCCCTGCAACGCATGAAGCAGATTAAATATATCCGCCGCCTCCCCCTGCGCCTCGGGGATACGGCAATCAATCATGCCCAGATAAAGCGGTGCCGCATCCGGCCATGCCGAGACTGGCTGATGCTCGATCGCCCGCGCCAGCGCGCTCACGCGCATGAGGTTCTCAGCGGCATCGTAGGTTTCATCTCTGGCCATCGATAAAAATATTTCGTGCAGCGCCAGTGCCGCAGTGTCATCCATGCCCTGCGGTAGCACATTGCGTAGCGAGAACGGTACGCGCACCTCGCTGCGTTCACCCCATGAAAGCGCGCCTGAAGTAAACAGCATCAGCCGCGCCGCCTCCGGGCAGGAAAGCGCCGCCGAGGTTAGCACGGTCTCCCCAAGCGAGCGCGTGATGCGTGGATAGAAATGGCATGCATCCCCCAGGAATTCATCGCCGTACGTTTTGTGAATGCCGCACCAGCCCGCATCGAACTTCACGCAATAATCCGTGGCAGGATCACGCCGCATGATGAATTCAGCTTCCCCACTGGTCACTGCTTCTAGCAG
>CAZOFC010000121.1:0-6349 GCA_964578965.1 uncultured Azospirillum sp. | reverse complement strand
CCATCGAGCCGCGACTGCGCCGTACCCACACCGGACTTAAGTGCATCGCGCACCTGACGCAGCAATTTAATCGGCGTTTGTATCGCCGAATTCGCGGGGTCGATGGGAATGATACTTGCCACGCTGTACGCCTTCATTGTGCGGTGGGCAGCGCGTGCCTCTCGTGAGCAGTTACGCTGCGGTTTTTTGCTTGAGGTATTGTGAGGCCTGACCCACTAGTTCGTCAACAATTTCCTGCGCGGTTTGAATGCACTGCACCATACCGACCGACTGCCCCGCCATCAGCGAGCCACGCTCAACATCGCCGTCAATCACCGCGCGGCGAAGGCTGCCCGCCCAGAAATGTTCAATGGCAAGCTGCCCCTCTTCCTTCGATTGTGCACCTGCGAAGACTTTTTCCACCGTCTCTTTTTGGAAGCGGGTGAACTCTTCCGCCGCCTTGTTCACGATTGCGCGCACCGGAATGACTGGGAAATCTGGGTGATATTGCACGCTAGGCATCGCATCGCGCGCATTGGCGTTGATGAATGCTTTCTTGAAATTCTCATGTGCAATCGATTCTTTGGCACACACAAACCGCGTGCCAAGCTGCACGCCCGAGGCGCCCATTTCAAGGTAGCTGACGATCGCCTCACCACGGCCAATGCCACCCGCCACAAATACCGGCACTTCTTTAATCAACGGAAGAATTTCCTGCGCCAGCACGGAGGTAGAAACCGGGCCAATATGCCCGCCTGCTTCGGCGCCTTCGATAATGAGTGCATCCGCCCCCATTTTCACCAATTTTTTGCCAAGTGCAGCGGTGGGAGCAAAACAGAGCACTTTTGCACCGCCCTCTTTGAGGCGGGTGATGGTTGGCCCTTTGGGCACACCACCAGCCAACACCACATGCGTCACGTGATTCGCCACGCACACTTCCACCAGCTCGGCAAGTTTGGGGTGCATAATAATCAGGTTCACGCCAAATGGTTTTTGCGTCAGTTCCCGCGTCGCTTTGATTTCTTTATCCAGTAATTCGGGCGGCATGCTGGAGGCGGCAATCACCCCGAACGCACCTGCATTGCTGAGTGCCGCCACCAGATTGCGCTCGCTCACCCAGCTCATCGCCCCGCCCATGATAGCATAGTCGCTGCCGAGCAGTTCGCGCCCGCGCGCCCAGAGGTGATTGAGTGTGTGTGTCATGGAAAACCTCTCTTGTTGTCATGCCAGCGCAGGCTGGCATCCAGCGCGCGACGCGCACCCAAAACTGGATACCAGCTTTCGCTGGTATGACAAGTTTCTAGTTTCGCTCCTCGACCGCATCCAGCCCATACGCCGTGTGCAACGCACGCAGCGCCAGCTCAATATAGCTCTCATCAATCAACACCGAGATTTTGATTTCCGAGGTGGAAATCACGATGATGTTGATGTTTTTCTCAGCCAAGGTGCGGAACATTTCGGCGGCCACCCCCGCATGGCTGCGCATGCCTACGCCGATGACCGAGATTTTGGCGACACCAGAATCCGTGTGCACTTTTTCGCATTTGGGCATGGCAGGGTCGTTCTTCACGAGCTCTAGGGCGCGCGGCAAATCGCCTTTGGTGACGGTGAAGGTCAAATCGGTTTGCTTGCCGTCTTCCGTTACGTTCTGGACGATCATATCAACATTGATGCCACGATCAGCCAGTGGGCCAAAAATCCCCGCCGAGACGCCGGGTTTGTTTTCCACGTTCGTCAGCGTGATGCGCGCTTCATCGCGGCTGTAGGCCAAGCCGGTTACCCGTTGCTGTTCCACTAAATCCTCCTCATCGACCAATAATGTGCCGGGAATCTGGTCTGCCGGCGTGTCGTCAAAGGTTGAAAGTACTTGCACTTTCACCCTGTAATTCATTGCCAGTTCCACACTGCGCGTTTGCAGCACCTTGCTGCCAAGCGACGCCATCTCGAGCATTTCTTCGTAGCTGACCTGCTTGAGCTTTTTCGCCTTCTTCACGATGCGCGGGTCACTGGTGTACACCCCATCCACATCCGTATAAATATCGCAGCGCTCAGCCTTGAAGGCTGCCGCAATCGCCACCGCACTCGTATCCGAACCGCCGCGGCCAAGTGTCGTTATGCGACCCTCGGGGCTGATGCCTTGAAAGCCCGCAATCACCGCGACCTTACCCTCCGCGAGTGAGGCGTTAATCGCCGCCGTATCAATATGTGCAATCCGCGCCTTCGAATACATCGCATCCGAGGTGAGCGGAATCTGCCAGCCCGCCCACGCGCGCGCAGGGATGCCAATCGATTCAAGCTCCAGCGCCAGCAAGCCCGAGGTAATCTGCTCACCGGCTGCCACCACATGGTCCGCGTTAGCGCGCGCGCTGTCCTCGATCAGGCTGCTCACGCTCGCGCAATAATCGACGAGCTGGTTCGTCACGCCCGACATGGCCGAGACCACCACAATCACTTGGTGCCCTGCATCCACGTCACGCTTCACCAGCGTTGCCACGCGCTTGATGCGCTCAATATCGGCCACACTTGTGCCGCCAAATTTCTGTACAATCAGTGCCATAATGGCGCGGGTTATAGGGGCTGAGAGAAAGGTTGGCTAGCAGAAAAATACACAAAGCCACAGACCATTTACTAAATATTAGCCTTGCGTAGCCTTCCATGGCGAGCCGCGAAGCGGAGGGGGATTGGGGGTGATACCCCATCAGGCGCGAAGCGTAAAAACTACAACGGCTTCCTCATACACACGGCGTCGGCACGGCTGCCATCGACATTCGTGTAATAGCCCTTGCGCACGCTGAATTTCTCAAACCCTTGCGTTTCATACAGCGTCTGCGCCGCAGTGTTATTAATGTTCACCTCAAGCATCATGAACTTGCCACCCAAGCTTCGGGCATGTAGCAATGCAAAATCGAGCAACATTTGCCCCACCCCATCACGCCGATATTCCTCAAGCACCCCCATGCTCAGCAGGTCGCACTGGTCCTCGATCAGCCAGCACAGCACAAAGCCCACCGGCTTTTGCTCGGGCGTGTAGGCAATCGCCGCGAATACCCCCGCGCGTTCAAAAAAACTCTCGAACTCAAGGTGGCTCCACCCCTTGGGGAAACAGCCTTTGTGCAGTTGCGACAGCGCCTTGGCGTGTGCCCGGCTCGCCGGGTGGATATGATATGCGTGATCGGTCATTTACGCGTTGCCTTTGCTGAAGAGATACGCCGCTGCCGTCACCCCGGCATAAAGCTGCACTGCTGATTCTTTGAGTAAGGTAAACCCGGCTTCGCTTGCCACCTGCTTCACATAGGATGGGCTGTGGCCAAAGCGGCTGGTTTCTGTGACGAGCCCAAACCCGCTCGCACGCTTGGTTGGCTCGGTGGTGATGGCGAACACGCCACCGGGCTTCAGGCTAGTAGCGGCCGTTTGCATGATGGGCGCAAGGTCACCGACAAACTGCGCCATGTTCACCGCCAGCGCCAGATCCGCCGTGCCAGCCGCAATCTCGGCGGGCAAGGCGCGGGCATCGCCGACACTCACGCTATCAAAGAGTTTCTTTTGCTCATGGGTGGCGGCACGGGCGAGCTCGGCCATCGCCGGGGTCACATCCACCCCATGAATGCGTGCAGCCACGCTGCGCCATGGGCGCGCCACAATGCCACTGCCGCAGCCCAAATCCACAATCACTGGGGTGGCGGCTGTCACATGCGGCTTTATCAGGTCGAACATCACCTTGCCTGCCTGATATTTATTGGCCGCTTCGCTTTGGTCATAGCCCTCGGCCACGCGGGTGAAAAACGCGTTCACCATCGCCATCGGCATGGTGGTGGGTTGCTGGCTTGCGGTTATGGCTGCAGGGTCCACACTCGCGAGCATGAAGAGAACATCCGGGTTATTGGGGCTTTGCTGCAGCGCCTTAAGCAACGCCGCTTTGCCTTCATTCACCTTGCCCATGCGAATATAGCAGCCGCCGAGGTTGTAGTGCGCGTTGGGGTAATTGGGTGCGAGCATCAAGGTCATGCGGAAGCGAAACACCGCATCAAACCATTTGCCCTCGCGGGCGAAGCGGCAGGCGAGTTCAAAATTACTTTTTGGTAAGTCTTTAAGGCGCACGCGCGCCTCGCGAATGTAGGCTTTGGGCTGCTCTACGAACAAATCACGCAAGGCAGACGTCGCTTCCGTTGCGGTGTCTTTGAAGGATACTTTCTTGCGCAATGGTTTCATGCAGCCTACAAACGCGTGTGTTCTATTGTTTTAGCATGCACAAGAGGTCCGCGCAAATGCCAAGCACTGCCAATGCCCAGCCCACGAGCACCATCAATGACGCTGAAGTCGCGCGTTTCTCGGCAATTGCCGACGAATGGTGGGATGAACGCGGTAAATTCGCACCGCTGCACAAACTCAACCCCACTCGACTAAGCTACCTGCGCGACCAGCTAATCCGCCATTTTTCGCGCGATGGCGCAAGCGCAACACCTCTGAGCAATCTTTCACTCGTCGATATTGGCACTGGCGGCGGCCTGATTGCCGAGCCCATGGCGCGCCTTGGCGCGAATGTCACCGGCATTGATGCGTCCAGCACCAATATTTCCGTCGCCAGCCTGCATGCAACCAATAACGGGCTGAGCATTGATTACCGCGCCACCACCGCCGAACAGCTCGCACTCGAAGGGGCTCAGTTCGATATAGTCTTCGCCTTGGAAATCATCGAACATGTCGATAACCTCGAGCTATTCTATGATAGCATCACTGCACTGGTGAAACCCGGTGGCGTGCTCGTGCTCTCCACCCTCAACCGCACAGCAAAATCCTATGCGCTAGGCATTATCGGTGCCGAATATGTGCTGCGCTGGCTGCCGCGCGGTACTCATACCTGGTCAAAATTCATTAAACCCTCGGAAATGGCGGCGGCGCTTCGTAAGCGCGGCTTTCGCCCGGCGGATATCACCGGCATTACCTTTTCGCCACTCAACTGGTCATTTTCATTAAATAGCAAAGACTTGGATGTGAATTACCTGATGGTTGCCACCCCCGACAAATAATCCCCACTAAATCGCGCCCTGTCATCATACTGTCACATTTTGCGCGTATGATGAATGCATGAAAAAGTCTCACCCGCAGGAACATGGCGATATTCTCGACGAGCCCTACAAAGGGCCCGGCGCGATTGCCGCCAGCGCTGGTTACGTCTCGCTGTACCACTGGGTAGCGATGGTGGTTGGCTTTGTTGGGTTCGGGGCGTTAGGCATGCTGGCGCCAAAACCCACCAACGCCATGAAAGAGGCCTTCACCGAGTTCAGCCTCGCCAACAAAACCAGCGAGAGCTGGCTCAAGAAAGCACCTGCACACATGGCTGGCTGGGTCACCCGCAGTGCGGATTATATTGCGCACAAAGTCGTAGGCCTTGGCAAAAATGTCGTGCGCGGCGGGGTGCAAACCAAACCAATGTCCGAGCAAAAACTATCCGCCTTCATGTTCGCCGGTGGGGTGGGTGGCGCCGCTGCCTGGATCGGCTCAAGCGTCTGGGGCATCATTCAAGGTGGTCATGAAGGTAGCAGTGGCAAGCGCCAATTCAACCGCGCCAAAGCCGAAATTAAAGATCTGCGCGAACGCAACGAGGACCTCGAAAAAATCAACGATGAGCTGCACAAAAAATACGTCGAAACCGCAACCCAGAAAGATGATGCGCAACCATCGCAGAGCACCGATAGTGACGCATCGCATGATGCACCTGCACACCGCATCGCCCTTGATGCTGCGCAGGGCGCAGAGCATCATGGTAAAGTCCATGCCCATGCGCCGCACGCGCAGGCAGCGCATCACCACGCGTAAGTGACGCTATTCTAAATTTCGATGATGCGCCAGCACCGGTATTTGTGCGCGCACGGCCGCCACGCGTGCAGGGTCAATCAGCGCGGTAATCACACCGGGTGTGTCGCCATCCGCCTCCGCCACCACCTCACCCCATGGGTCGATGATCAGGCTATGCCCATAGGTTTCGCGCCCGCCCGGGTGGCTGCCACATTGCGCAGGGGCGAGCACATAACAGGCATTTTCAATTGCCCGCGCTTTTAGCAGCGTGTGCCAATGTGCCTGCCCGGTAGGGCGCGTGAAGGCGGATGGCACCGCCAGCAGCTGCGCCCCTTGCAGGGCAAGGGTGCGATAGAGGTTCGCAAAGCGCAGATCGTAGCAAATACTCAACCCGATGGTTAGTCCGGCAACATCAGCAATCACAGGCGTGCTGCCCGCTTGCGCCTGCGAGGATTCGCGGTAGCTCTGGCCACTCGGCAACGTGACATCGAACAGGTGGATTTTATCATAGCTGGCGGCAATCTCGCCGCTTGGCGCAACCAGCACGCTGCGATTAAATGGCTTATCCATCCCC
>CAZOFC010000120.1:0-6354 GCA_964578965.1 uncultured Azospirillum sp. | reverse complement strand
GCTGACAATGGGCTCTGTGATTTTCAGCCCAAGCCAAGGGGGTAACCCTGTTTCCCCAACCCCCACCACGGTGGTGCCACCTGTCACCCGCGAGAACTATCCCGCCCTTGCCGAGACCACGGATCTTGAGCGCTGGAAACGCAAACTTAACCCAGATTATGCAGCTACAACAAATTGTTCACTCGATGACCTAACACCTCCAAACGACCTCCGTGTGAAGGTCGTTATTGATGGGTATGGGGCAGGCGCGCGCGCCGCCTGTGGGGAAGCGATTCGCATCCACCTCACCATCTGGGGGGCGGATGGTACCGCGGCCTATGCCGAAGAAATTCCACTTCACTTGGGTGCGCGCGAACTTGCCGCTGGGCTTGATTATGGGTTGCTGGGTATCGCGCTCGGCGAATCGCGCAGCCTGATTATTCCGCCTTATGCCTTGATACGCACAAAAGAGAGCAAGGCACCCGCCGCCGCCCTCAAAGCACTGCCCACCACGCGCGTAGCGAATGTCACGGCGGAGCGGTTGGAATAACATTATGATGCGATTAGGCCTCGCAAGGCGGGCGGCACGCATCTCTTTCTTGTCACCCCGTCTTTACGACGGGGTCCAGCTTCCTTAAAAAAGCGGGATGCCGTGGTAAACACGGCATGACATTCAGGTGAGATTACTCGCCCTCAACTATACACTAAACCGCCGCTTAATTTCATCCACCACATGGCCCACATCATCAAGGGCGCGGGCGGGCCGCCAATCGAGATGCGCGGCGTTGTTCAAGGGGTGGGCAAGGCCGCGGTCATAGAGCGCCTTGTGCAAGAGTTGGTGCTTCGGCGGCGCCACGTTTTCACTGGCATAAATGAACACTGGGCTACCTGCCACACAGGCTTCCGCACACATGCTGAGCGAATCGCCGGTCACCACGATTCCATCGGCCAAAGCTAGCATGCCAAGGTAAGGGTTGTCCTTATCCGTATCCCAGCGATGGAGGTGATGCGGCAATTGCAGCAAGGGTTCAATCATCGCCATCGCCTCACGCGGCGTGCGCCGGCTGGTGGTGATGAGCAGTGAGCCATGGCCCGCAAGCAGCACCGCCCGGCTGATGATTTCGCGCCACTGCGCCACGCTATAGCTGCCACGTTTGGTGGACCCACCCATGCACAGCGTGATGTAAGGGCGCGGCAAATGGGCAAATTGCGGGGCCCAGGCAGTGCGCGCCGCCTCGAGCGTGGCGGGGGTTACAGCATGCAGCGGCGCAAGGCTCGTGATGACATGGCTACTCGGTGCTACCCCATCATGCTCGGGCACGACGGCAAGGTCGATGCCCTCCATGCTTTCCGGGCGCATCAGGTAAATGCTGCGCGTGGTGGGCGATAGTTTTTTGATATGGCGAAGCACCGGCAACGTGCGCCGCCCAGCCGCAATCACGAGGTCAGGGTATGGGCCATGAAGCGAGGCACTGCGTTTTTTATCAAGCGCGATCAGCGAGCGCCCAACCAGAAACGAAGGTAGCGCCGAGTAGCGATTATACTCAAGCCGCTTGAGTGTGTACGGGATGCCAAGGCGCGTAATCACGCCAAGCACCTGGCCCGTATGGCCCGTGCGGTCATCAATCAATCCCCAGATGTTAGTCACTGAAGTCTCCAGTCACCAGTCGCCAGTCGCCAGAAAACAAAGCAATAAAGTCTATAGCGACAGCACTCTGGTGGAGACCACTGGAGACTGGAGACTGGAGACTGGAGACTGACACGCTACACATACTCGACGCTTACTACTTCATAGAAGCGCGCGCCTTTGGGGGTCGCCACCTCCACGCTCGCGCCCAGCTTTTTGCCAATCAGCGCGCGGCCAATAGGGGCAGACGTAGAAATCAGATTGCGTTTAATGTCGGCCTCATAATCGCCCACAATCTGGTAGGTGATTTTTTCTTCCGTATCTTCATCCACCACCGTCACGGTCGCGCCAAACTTGATACTATCGCCCGTCATCGCCGCCACATCGATAATCTCAGCACGGCTGATGACCGCCTCAAGCTCCTGGATGCGCCCTTCGATGAAGCTCTGTTTTTCCTTCGCGGCGGCATATTCCGCGTTCTCTTTCAAATCACCATGCGCGCGCGCCTCCGAGATCGCCTCGATAATGGCGGGGCGCTCAACGGATTTGAGGTTCTTCAATTCTTTTTCCAAACGGGTATAGCCCGTCTGGGTCATCGGGATTTTTTCCATTATTTTCTCTTTTTTGTCGCCGTCATTGCGAGGAGGCGTAGCCGACGCGGCAATCCATCTTTCTTTGGGTGGCCAAGGTGGATTGCTTCGCTATACGCTCGCAATGACGAATATTTATTTTATCTTTTTAATTCAATGTTAATTGCGTTGCTAAAAAGTATTCAACCATCTATCGCGCGAAAGCGCGCTTCCCTGCAAGCAGCAGATTTCATCAAACTGTCACGCAAGCGAACGCCGCCACCTGCTAGAGTATGCGTTCAAGTGACACAAAAATGACGAGGAGTCCCCCATGGGCGAGCGACACGATTTACCGAAAATCAAACCAGATGAGAAGCCGACGATTATTAATCACGGTGCAGCCGATGGTGCTGGATGGGGCGCACTAATCGGAACATTCGCCGGGGTAGCGGCATTTGCCCGCAAAGACGGAGTATTTCTGGAACAAGCGGTGGTTCAAAAGAAGGGTGCAGCATTGGGAGTTGCTGGTGCAATCCTTGGGGCGATTTTGGGCGGCGTTTCAAACAAATCAAAGTTAGAGAATGAATTAACAGCAGGGCGTGTCGTAAAAAGTCCAGATTATGTCAACAAAGGTATTTTAAGCGGCCTAGGCATCGGTATCGCATACAATGTCACAAACACTGCGCTAGGAAAACCGGGCAGCACACTGATACCAAGTAAGTTCAGCCCACTCGTTGGTTTGGGCGCTATGATTACCGGCAGCATCATGCGCAAGAATAGTCTGCAGCGCGATTTTGACAAAGCCGTCGCCATTCGTGATGCGAACCACGCTAAAACCCAGCAGCTACTTGAAGCGGCGATTGCCAATCAGAATAACCCGCCACTGCGCGAGGAAGAGGCTGTCGCGAGCTTCAAAAATTCCGTAACACCCGATGAAGCAGCGCTACTGATGGAAAAACAAGCCCAAGCCGCTGCACCCATGCCCCCCAAACCAGAACATGGCCCCGAGCATAAACCGCATACGGACCATACAGCGCATGGTGACGCGCATGCCCCGGAACATCATGCGGCGCATGGCGAGCATCATAGTGAGCATCACGGTGAACATCATGACGCGCCATCCCATGCCGCGAAACACGAACACCAGCAGCATACTGGCAGCCATGCCGCCAAGCATGAGCCTGCGGCGAGCCACACCGAGCATGCCCAGAAGCATGATACTGGTATGGCCATGAGTGCGTAAGGCGCATCCCCAGGGGTTCGTACCCTCTATCATCCACCCAACGTGTCACCCCGGTTTTGCTTTAGCAAACACCGGGGTCCACCTGCTTTAAAAAGATGGACCCCGGGATAAACCCGGGGTGACAATCTATTTTCTGGGCATCATGAAGATAAATAATGCAGGTAACGTTAAGAGAGAATCGCCTAAGCTGCGTCCTGCTTATCCGTCGCGTTGGCGAAGTAGCTTTGCAGCGGTGCGACACTCAAACCACCCGGCGTTTTCACCATCGCTGTGATCGATTGCGTCATCGCCCGTGCGCCAGACATGGTGGTCGAGTAGGGAATCTTGCCAAACAGCGCCGTGCGGCGAATCGAGGCCGAATCGGCAATCGCCTGCGCCCCATCGGTCGTGTTAAACACCAGCTGGATCTGGCCGTCCTTCATGCGGTCGACAATATGCGGCCGCCCTTCATGCACCTTGTTGACGATCTCGACCGCAATGCCTTCGCTTTGCAAATATTCACCCGTCCCACGCGTACAGACCACACTAAAGCCCGCCGCCATCAAATCGCGCGCAATGCTTGCGGCCATGGGTTTATCGCGCCCGCGCACCGAAAGGAACACCGTGCCCGATTTGGGTAAGCTTGAGCCCGAGCCAATAAAGCCCTTGCCAAATGCCGCCGCAAAATTTCTGTCGATGCCCATGGTTTCCCCGGTCGATTTCATCTCGGGCCCGAGCAATACATCCACCCCGGCAAAGCGCGCAAAGGGGAATACCGCTTCTTTCACTGCCACATGGTTCAAGGCTTTCATGTGCGTTTTATCATCGGGCAAGTTGAAGCTCGCGAGTGTGTCGCCCGCCATCAACCGTGCGGCGATTTTCGCAATCGGAATGCCGGTGGCTTTCGCCACGAACGGCGTGGTGCGGCTCGCGCGTGGGTTCACCTCGATGATATAAATATCCATCGAAGGGGACCTTGTCCCCTTCGCAGCTTCGCTGCTGACCCCTGCCGCAAGCGGCTCGCTTACGCTACGCATGCTCTCATCAGCCTTCTTCACCGCAAATTGCACATTCATTAGCCCGCGTACCTTCAAGGCCTTGGCGAGTGCGATCGTCTGGCGGCGCACTTCATCGACAATTTCATCCGGCAACGAATAAGGCGGTAAGCTGCAGGCCGAATCGCCCGAGTGAATGCCCGCTTCCTCGATATGCTCCATAATGCCGGCCACGAAGGTATTCTCGCCGTCGCACAGGCAGTCCACATCGAGCTCAATCGCGTCGAGCAAGTAGGAATCGATGAGGATCGGCCCATCACCGAACATAGCGAGCAGCTCCTGCACATACGCCTTGAGGCTTGGCGCATCATAGAGAATCTTCATCGCGCGGCCACCCAGCACATAGCTTGGGCGCACGACAATCGGAAAGCCGATGGCTTCGGCTGCGGGCACCACTTCATCCGCATGTTTGCAGATGGCGTTCTTGGGTTGTTTCAGGTTAAGTTGGTGCAGCAATTGCTGAAAGCGCTCGCGGTCTTCGGCCAGATCAATCGAGTCCACGCTCGTGCCGATGATGGGAATGCCCACTTCCTCGAGCGCATGCGCCAGCTTGAGCGGTGTTTGCCCACCGAACTGCACAATCACGCCCTTGATGCTGCCCTGTTGCGCCTCGCGCGAGATCACCTCGATCACGTCTTCCGCCGTCAGCGGTTCAAAGTAAAGGCGGTCCGAGGTATCATAGTCAGTGCTCACCGTTTCCGGGTTACAATTGAGCATAATGGTTTCGTAAGAAGTCTCCGGTCTCCGGTCTCCAGTCTCCAGTAGCTTTTCTTTCTGGCGACTGGTGACTGGTGACTGGTGACTGCTACGCAAAGCATAACTCGCATGCACGCAGCAATAATCAAACTCAATACCTTGGCCAATGCGGTTTGGGCCGCCGCCAAGGATGATGATTTTTTCGCGATTCGTTGGCGCTGCTTCACAACTTTCTATACTGGCGACCGGTGACTGGTGACTGGTGACTGTCTCATAGGTCGAGTACATATACGGCGTATTCGATTCAAACTCCGCTGCGCAGGTATCCACCCGCTTGAACACGGGGCGCACATTCAGCGCATGGCGATGCGCGCGCACGTCTTTTTCGGTGATGACCTTGCGCTGCGCGCCTGACGAGGGCCCTTTGCCCTCGAGCTCCCGCCCTGCGGGCTCGCTTACGCTACGCGAAGCTAATCTTGCGAGCTGCTTATCCGAGAAGCCAAGCGATTTGATATGCGTTAGGCTTTCAGCATCCTTGGGCAGGCCATTTGCTTTCACCCAATTTTCGGCTGCAACAATCGTTTCAAACTGCGCAATGAACCATGGGTCAAACTTGGTGATTTCATGGATCTCTTTTGCGCTCATGCCAAGGCGCAGGGCTTGGGCTGCGCGCAGCAAACGGTCGGGGCTTGCCACACTCAGCGCACTGCGCAGCGCCATCAGGTGCGCGCGGCGTTCAGGGGTTTGCTCGGCGGCCTGCGTGCTGCGGCGCTCGACCCCAGGCGAAACGGGAATCGCGACGCCGGGAATGGCAATTTCATCGAGCCCGGTGAGGCCAGTCTCAAGCGAGCGCAGCGCCTTTTGCAGCGCCTCGGGGAAATTGCGGCCCATGGCCATGCTTTCACCGACCGATTTCATGGCAGTGGTGAGGGTGGTGTCGGCACCGGGGAATTTCTCGAACGCAAAGCGCGGGATTTTGACCACGATATAATCGAGCGTCGGCTCGAAGCTTGCAGGCGTTGCCTTCGTCACATCGTTCATGATTTCATCGAGCGTATAGCCCACCGCCAGCTTTGCGGCGACTTTCGCAATCGGGAAGCCGGTCGCTTTTGACGCCAGCGCCGATGAGCGCGACACGCGCGGGTTCATCTCGATCACGACCATGCGGCCATCTTTTGGGTTCACCGCGAACTGCACGTTGGAACC
>CAZOFC010000119.1:0-6358 GCA_964578965.1 uncultured Azospirillum sp. | reverse complement strand
GCGGGGGAATTTCGACCATGCATTGCCGATGGGCCGCATGCGCGTTTTCATGACGCTTTCTTGCAGCTCGGTGGTGATTTGTGACAACTGCGCCAAGGGGCCTTTAAGCTCGCGCTCCTCGCGGTGGCGCACGACTTGCAGCAGTTGGTTACGGGTAAGCACCAGCTCGCCGACCATCTGCATGAGGTTTTCAAGCACATCGATATTGACGCGAATAGTTTGGCTGTTGGTGCCTGCACCTGCGCCTTCTTTTGCCTCGGTATCCAAGCCCTGGCGAATCGCTTTCTCTTTTGCCTGCGACGAGATCACCGCAGGCGTTGCGGCAGGCGGTGATGCAGCAGGTGTGGGCGTGGGCGCAAGGGCCGTATCCGGGATCAGGTACGTATCTGGCGCTTTGGTGAAATCCAACCCCCCTTCAAGGGTCGAGGTCGCATTGGCAAACGCACGCTCGAGCTCATCGAGTGCATCCTGCGAGGTGGAGGAGACCATTTTCATTTCCGCAGGCGAGAACATGCCATCGATACGCGGCTCTTCAAATTTCTCGGCGGGCGTTGCCACTGCTGGCGCCGCAGTAATTACCGCCCCGTTTGAATCCGCAAAGGCATTCAGGCGCTGGATAAGGTCCTTATCTTCGCCCGCAGGTTCGCTGCCATGTTCGGCCAAATGCTCAATCAGTGTTTTTATGCGGTCAATCGCCTCGAGCACCAGCGAGATGGCGCCCGGCGTGACGATGATTTCACCATCGCGGATTTTACCAAGCACATTTTCACCGGCATGGGCGACCGACTCGAGCCGCGGCAGGCCCAAAAACCCGCAGGTGCCCTTGATCGTGTGGACCAAACGGAAAATGTTACTAAGAATGCCCTGATCGTTTGGGTTTTGCTCGAGCTTGACCAGTTCAAGGTCGAGTACGGCTAAGGATTCCGAAGTTTCCGTGATGAATTCACCAATGAGGTCATCCATGGCAGTCATTCCCTGTGCAGCATCGTGTGGCGCTCGACTCTAATGCATGGTCGATTCATACTTATAATACACGCCATAAGCGAAAATAAAAGCGCAATGATACAACCCGGCCTACGGTATTTATAAAATTTCTCAGTGTTGGAAATTTAAGACAGTTCAGGAAATTACGAGGCGTGCGCGAGTGCCAAGGCTGGCTGCGTGAGGCGAACGCTGAACGACCCCTCATCCACCACCAGCGCAATTTTTACTTGAAGCTCCTCGGTCAGCTTGGCGGCCAGAAAGGGCTGCGCTGTCTTTGGCGTCATCACCACATTCCCGGCATTCTGATGCAAGATGGCAACCGTATCAGGGTCGATCTTGATCGTCTCTCCCGTGATCGACACATCGAGCTGCTTATCGCCTTCTGGTGTTTGGGCCACGCGCACCGAGAGGGTGCCGCCGCGAATCGCGCTTGCGCCCACAATGATGATAGTGTTGAGCAAGAGGCGTGACATTTTCTGGCTGATAGACACGCCCGAGGCATCGGTATGGCTATCGGGCCAGTCCACTTTCACTTTGCTGGTCGAGAAGAAGTCCATCGTGATTTTCTTTTTATCCGAGAGCGACGCTTCGCCTGATTCACCGACACGGCCATAGGCCTGACGATAGAACTGCAGGCGGTTGACGGCTTCGTGCGCGCTGTTGACAATTAGCTGCACGGCTTCGTTTTGCATATCGAAGCCCTCTTCGTCGAGGAATTCAGCGCCGTTATTGACCGCACCGATCGGGCCCGTCAAGTCGTGGCACAGGCGCGTGGCAATCATTTCGGCAAGTTTTGTGTCGTGGTTCATGAGGGGCTCCGTAAGGCAGTTTAATGCTGCATTGATGTCTGGCAGTCTTTCACTGACCAAGCTTACTCTCTAAAGTCTAAAGAAATCGTTAAGGGGTTGGAAATAAATGCGCTTCCATCAGACTTGCTAATGCATGCAGCGCCACCATATGCGCCTCTTGCACATGGGCGGTGATAAGGCTTGGAACTACCAGCACAAAATCAGCCTCCACGGGCGCGCCGTTTTTTACTTTTTCGCCGGTGAATAACGCGGTGGTGATGCCCTGTTTGCGGGCAGCCGCAAGGGCGACAAGCACATTGGGGCTGCGCCCTGAGGTGGACATGCATATCAACACGTCCCCCGCCTGCCCCAGTGCCTCGACCTGGCGGGCGAAGATATAGTCATAGGCATAGTCATTGGCGATGGCGGTGATGATGCCTGAATCCGCACTCAGGGCAAGCGCGGGCAAGGCGCGGCGATCATTGACAAAGCGCCCAACGAATTCCCCCGCGATATGCATCGCGTCGCAAGCGCTGCCGCCATTGCCACAGAACATGAGCTTTTTATTGTCCTTCACTGCCGCCACGCACGCATGGCTCAATGCGTCGATGCTCGCATGCGCATTCGCCAAAAATCCATCCACTGCCGCGCGGTGATTGTCGGCAATCGTTTTCAAAATGGGGTTCATGCGCGCAGACTTTCAATATTCTTGGCATACTCCGCAGCGTTGCCTGTGAACACCGCACTGCCTGCGACCAGCACATTGGCACCTGCGGCAACCACTTGGCGCGCCGTTTCGGGGTTGATGCCGCCATCCACCTCGAGCAGTATGTCACGCCCGCTGGCGGAAATCATGGCGCGGATGTTCTGGATTTTGCGTAATTGGCTGGCGATAAAGCTCTGGCCGCCAAAGCCCGGGTTCACCGTCATCACCAAAATCAAATCCACGCTACCCATGATGTATTGCAGGGTCGATTCATGGGTGCTTGGGCAAATGGAAACGCCCGCTTTTTTGCCCAGTGATTTGATCTGTGCAATGGCACGGTCGAGATGCGGTGTCGCCTCGGCATGTACGGTGATGATATCCGCCCCTGCTTTTGCAAATTCCGGAATGAGATCGAGGCAGGAAATCATCAGATGCACATCGAGCGGTAGTTTTGTGTGCGGGCGGATGGCTTTAACCACAGCCGGGCCAATGGTCAGGTTCGGCACAAAATGGCCATCCATCACATCGACATGGATAAAATCCGCCCCGGCGTTTGTGACTGCGGCAACCTCCTCGCCGAGCTTGGCGAAATCAGCGGAAAGAATGGATGGTGCTATTTTAATGGTGTTGCTCATGCCCATCGCCATAGCAGCGCGCGCGGATGGCGACAATCACAAATCTATTGTTGCTTGAATAAATAATGTTGCACATTTTTTATTCGTTACGCCCGCTACGCGGCGCAAAACCGCTGCTTTCGGCTAGCGGTTTTGATACTCACATGCGTAATCAATTACGCACGTGAGTATCGGTTTTCGCAAAGCACACCGCGAAAAAGCCATCCATGCCGCCGCGCTCAGCCCACATATCAGGCCGCGTGCGCAGGGTGCCTTCGGGGGTGATGCACATGGCGGGCACCGCTTGTGCTGCATCCACTGCAACGAGTGTTGCATCACTCACCTGCGTTTTGAACCACTGCGCTTGTTGTTCGCCTTCTTCGGGTTCAAGCGAACACACACAATAGACCATCTTGCCGCCGGGCTTGAGCCATTGCCATGCACGTAGCAGTAGCTGGCGCTGCAATGCCACCATTTGTGCAATATCCGCTGCGCTTAACCCATGCACCACCTCGGGGTGGCGCCGCCAGGTGCCCGTCGCGGTGCAGGGTGCATCAAGCAATATCGCATCATAGGCGCGGCTGGGCTGCCATTCGAATGCATCCACCACAATGGTGTTCGCCTGCATGCGCATGCGTTTCAAATTTTCCTTCACGCGCTTCATACGGCTGGCGGATTTATCAATCGCGGTGACGAACGCGCCCGCCTGAATCAACTGCATGGCTTTGCCACCGGGTGCTGCGCACACATCCAGCACCTGATGCTCGCGCACATCGCCAAGCAAGCGCACTGGGTAGCTCGCGGCCACATCCTGTACAAAAAATGCGCCCGCATCATAGCCCGTCAAATGCTCGACCGGCAGGTGGTCAGCGGCGAAGCGCTGCATCATGGCATCGAGCCGCACGGCGCCCTCCATATCCACGGCACTGTGAATATCAAGCGGGGCACGGCTACTTGCCACAGCCGCCATGGCGGCAACCATCTCCGCGCCATAGGTCGCTTCCCAGCGCGCACGAAGCCATGCGGGTAGGTTTTCAATCGGCGCAGGCAGGGTTGGTTTTTCACGCACGATCTTTTGCAGCACGGCATTGACGAGGCCGGCAAGGCCTGCATCCTTGCCCTGCTTTACCAACGTCACGGTTTCGTTCACCGCCGCGTGGGCGGGGGTGTTTAGTAGCAGCAATTGCGCCGCCCCGATGCGCAGTGCGTTGGTGATGGTCAGGCGCTTTGGCGGCAGCGGTTTTTCAAGAAACGTCGCAAGCACCGCATCCAACTGGCCGAGATGCTGTAAGGTGGTAAGCGCCAGCAGCATGGCAAAGCGCTGGTCGGCTTCGGCCCCATTTAAAGGGTGCTTAGCGAGTGCCTCATCCAGCGTGATCCCTTCACCCAGTACCAGCATCATCAACGCATGGGCATGCGCGCGCGCCGTTTGGGGCATGGCAGGGCGTGGGCGTTTGGCGGATTTATGTTTCATGCCCATGCTCATGCCAGCGAATGGCCCCACTTGCAACCACGGCGCGGCCGACCTATGTGTATTTGTATGACCGAACGCACACCACCGATCTTACTCACCCCCATCCATGCTGAGGCACAGTCCCCCGCAGCCGACGATGCCGGCCCAATGGAGGTGGTTGATGTTGGCGACGCGCCCGCGCCCAAAGGCCCGCGCCTCGACCCCACCCGCTATGGCGATTGGGAACTGAACGGCAAATGTGTTGATTTTTAGCGGCTGTTTTTCACTGAAATATGGGCGATTTTCTGGTTTTTTAGTCCTTCATCCACGGGGTGAGTGAAAAAATACGCTTCCCCCCTTGACGACCCCAAGCGATTCGCTTAGTAAGGCCTCCTGTTTTTTAAAGCGTGGGGATGTAGCTCAGTTGGTAGAGCGTCTGCTTTGCAAGCAGAATGTCGCAGGTTCGATTCCTGTCATCTCCACCAGTTTCCCATATACCGGTCATCATCTTAGCTAACCGTGCCCTCACCCGGGCTTTCTGTGGGCTTTTTATTGGCAGAATGACTGGAGACTATCGCTGGTGCGGCGAAATGGGGCCTGTTGGGGTGGGTTATCTCTAGGGGCGAATGTGCCAGTCAAGATAGGCAGGAAAACCCTGCAAATACTGCATATCTCATACGTGAATCTTCTTATAATGTTCACATTTCTAAACCGCATATGCTGCTAGTTTCACTTCGCAACGAACAGGTGTGCTATGCAGCCATTGTCACAGGTGCGGGATATAACGAATAGCGCGGAGGGAAAGCTAATCAGCGCCTCAGAGCGCGAGGCTCTGGCGCAGCTCGATACTGCCGTAACGGACACCGAAACCACTGGACTTGACCGCAATCGCAATGGGCTGACGGAAATCGCCTCCACGCGCGCTATGCGCGATGCGCATGGCACGCCACGTTTAATGCTCTTTCACCGCTTTATTATGCCGCTGCGCCCAGAATATCGGGATTACTTGGCTGCATGCGAATGGGCAAAAGCTGAGGGCAAGCCACTACCCCCCTATGACCGCGCCCGCTATGAATACGCGATTGAGCCACAGGCCTTGGCTATCACAGGCACAGAAATTCTGAGAGAAAAGGGCCTTGATGGGCCAATCACTGGCCTCAAGGTGAATGGCAAACGGGTGAAGGCCGAACCATTTTATACCGTGATGGAGGAGTTTCTTGCATTCACTCGCAACGGCGAACGCGACGCCTATTTCAATGCACCGTTTGATGCACCCTTAATTGGCCAACAAATCGCAGATGTGAAGGCACATGATCTGGCGCGCAACGAAGCCTATCACGATGAGAGCATCAGCCAGCATAAGGCGCTCACGCCTGAGCAAAAACGCATTATTTTTGAGCTCAGCGATGATCCCTATGACACCCTGAGCACCAACGAACAAGCACAGCTTGTACGGATGATGCGCCAGTTTGCCGATGTGCCCGAATGCTATAGCAACCCCGCGCGCTGGCAATGCTTCATGTATGGCTACATGGCAGCCCATGGCTTGGGGGCAGAAAATACACTAAAGGCTATCAGCAAAAAACTATTCCCAAACAGCGAAGAACAGGCCGACAAACACTCTGGCGTGCAAGATATTATGCTTGCTGCAAAAGTGGGACTCACCTTGCCTGCGGCCTCACATGATAAACCGCATGTCGCCAACATGCGCGAACTCTATGAGCAGATGCTGCACAGCGTTGATGCGTCAGGAACAGTGAATGAAGGCCCTGCCCGCACGCACACGAACGGCAAACCCAATGCGCCACTGGTG
>CAZOFC010000118.1:0-6445 GCA_964578965.1 uncultured Azospirillum sp. | reverse complement strand
GGGTGAGGTAGGCGTAGGCGCGGGTTTTACTGCGCCCCACACGCCCACGCAGCTGGTAAAGCTGGCTTAAGCCAAACATATCCGCGCGGTCGATGATGATGGTGTTGGCGGTTGGGATGTCGATACCCGATTCGATGATGGTGGTCGAGAGCAGCACGTCATACTTGCCGTCATAAAACGCGTTCATGGTTTTATCGAGGGCCATTGCGCCCATTTGCCCATGGGCGGCGACGATTTTCACCTCGGGCACGAGCTGCTCAAGCTTCAGCTGCAACTCGTTAATATATTTGACGCGTGGGGTGACCACGAACACTTTGCCTCCGCGGTGATATTCGCGCAAAATGGCCTCGCGCAGCACCATCGGGTCATAAGGCATCACATAGGTGCGCACAGCCAAGCGATCGACCGGCGGGGTGGTGATGAGCGACAGCTCGCGCACGCCCGAAAGCGAGAGCTGTAACGTGCGCGGGATGGGTGTTGCCGAAAGCGTCAGCACATGGATGTTGGTTTTAAGCTGCTTGAGTTTTTCCTTCTGCGCGACGCCGAAATGCTGCTCTTCATCGACAATGAGTAACCCAAGATTTTTGAACTGCACATTGCCTGCCAGCAACGCATGCGTGCCCACCACAATATCGACCTTACCCTCGGGCAGAAGGGCCTTGGTTTCCGCTGCATCCTTGGCGGTCGTCATGCGCGAGAGCATGCGCACGGTGAAGGGCAGGCCCGCAAAGCGTGCACTGAAGGTGTGAAAATGCTGGCGGGCAAGCAGGGTGGTTGGGGCAATCACCGCCACTTGCTGGCCGCTTGAAGCGGCGATGAACGCCGCGCGCAACGCCACTTCGGTTTTACCAAAGCCCACATCGCCACACACAAGGCGATCCATCGCATGGCCGGCGCTTAAATCAGCGCGCACCTCATCAATGGCGGTGAGCTGGTCGTCCGTCTCGCTGTAGGGGAAGCGGGCGACGAATTCATCGTAAAGCCCGGCCTCGGGGGCAAGCACGGGTGCAGCAATCGCCGCGCGTTCGGCCGCCACTTTGATGAGTGCCTCAGCCGCCATTTTAAGGCGCTTTTTAAGCGCCGATTTGCGCCGCTGCCACGCCACACCACCCAGTTTATCGAGCAGTACTTCGCCCTCGGCCGTGCCATAGCGCGAGACCAGATCAATATTCTCGACGGGCAAAAACAGCGTGCCACCATCATAGGCGAGCTTCAGGCAATCATGGCGCGTATCATTCACCTCAACCGTGATGAGGCCCTCAAATCGGCCAATCCCATGCTCGCGATGAACAATCAGCTCGCCCTCGATGAAGCTCGCGGCCTCCGCCAAAAATGCTTCGGATTTACGCTTGCGTTTTTGGGTGCGGATGATGCGCTCGCCGAACATGTCCTGCTCGGTAAGCAGAATGAATTCCGGGCAGGTGAAGCCTTGCTCGATAGGCAGGGTGATGATTTGGGTGCTGCCCCCCTCAGGCAAGGCCAGCATTTTGCTGATGCGGTCGGCGCTGCCAGCCGAATTAGCAGCAAGGATAACGGGCAAATCAGCGCCATTGATATATTCTAAAATCACGTCCTTGAGATGTTGGCCTTCCTCGTGGCGGCGGTTGAATAGCTGCGGCGAAAGGCGCAGGCCCGTGCTCACCGCCCCTTGCTCGGCAAAGGGGGTGAGTGTCATCCGCGTGTGGCTGCGCCAACTATGTAACAACCGGTCATACGTTAAAAAAAGCTGCTCAGGCGGCACAGGGTTATAGGGCAGGGTGTCCTTGCGCTGGTGCAGGGTGCGCGCACCGTAATAATCCTGAATCGCTTCGTCACGCTCGCGCACCAAGGCTTCAAGCCGATGATCGACACTTAAAATCGCGCCCTCGCAATAATCGGCGAGGCTATCCAGCTGCTCATAAAACAGCGGCAACCAATGCTCCATACCCTGATAGATGCGCCCTTCGCTGATGGATTCATAGAGCGGGTCATCCTGCGTGATGGCGCCAAACATTGCAAGGTAGCGGCTACGGAAGCGGGCAATGGTTTCCGGCTGAAGCAACACCTCGCTCACCGCCCGCAGTTCGAGCGATTCCAGCGGTGCATCGCTGATTTGGGTCAGGGGGTCAAAGCTGCGTAGTGATTCCACCTCATCGCCGAACATGTCGATGCGCACGGCCTGCTCATAGCCCGAGGGGAACAGATCAATCAGTGAGCCGCGCACGGCATATTCGCCCGACTCCATGACCTTACCGACGCGTGAGTAGCCATTCGCGTGCAGAAATTCAATCAGCGCGTCGCGCTTTAGAATGCTTGATTTTTTAATGTGAAAACGCGCCTTGGCCAGTTGCTCGCGCGGTGGAAGTTTTTGGGTGATGGCATTGACGGTAGTGAGAAGGATGTAGGGAGAGGCGTTGAGTGCTGAAGCGGATACAGTTGTAAAGCCCTCTCCCCTTGCGGGAGAGG
Source organism: uncultured Azospirillum sp. (assembly GCA_964578965.1). Lineage (GTDB taxonomy): Bacteria > Pseudomonadota > Alphaproteobacteria > Rickettsiales > UBA3002 > QFOX01. The sequence continues at coordinate 4,000 of CAZOFC010000118.1, read as the reverse complement.
GGTGGGTGAGGGGGCCGGATAGTGGGATGCGCTGATTCAGCGCCCCCCCATCCCGACCTTCCCCCGCAAGGGGGGAAGGGGTTCTGGCGTGCTCTGCCAATTGGCTCAGCGCATTCAGCCGTGCGGCGGTGATGGCGTGGCTGGGGGATACACGGTCATAGGGCAGGGTATCCCATGCCGGGAATTGGATGATGGGTGTGCTAGGCGCAAGATATTCGCACAAGGCGGCGGTGGCCGCTAAATCCTTATCGCTGGGCAGCACATGCACGAGCGGTTTGCCCGTGCCGCGCACCGCATCGACCAGCACATAGGCATGGGCCGCCAGTGGCGCCTCGACAACAAGGGCGCCATCGCCATGCTTTAAGGCGTCTATCAGTGAAATCGGCAATGGCATATTATCTCGTCATCGCCTGAGTTCGCGTGAGCGAACTATAGGGCGATCCAACTAAAAAGGTGAAGCTGGATTCCCCTATAATTTGCTTTGCAAATTCGGGGAATGACGGGAGTTTGTGATGACATTTTAGATGCATTATCAGGCGATTTTCTGGTCGCGTAAGGCGGCTAATAACGGGGCATATTCCGGCTTGGGGCAGGGAGTTTTATCCGTCAACCATGCCCATATTTCTGCGTCATCCTCATCAAGGAAATATTCGAAACGCTTAAGCTCAGCCTCGCTCAGCTGCTCAATATTCTGGGCGCAATAGGTGCCAAGCACCAGGTCCGTCTCCTTACACCCGCGGTGCCAACTACGATAGGTCAGGCGCTTGAGCCACAGCTCACGCGGTAATGGTCGGTTCAGGTCGGTTTCTGTCGTCATCTGCTTGACTCATCAGGTGAGACCACAACATAGTAAGATATCTCTAATGCGCAAGTGCGGAGCCGCCATGAAGCCCGAAGAAATTGAACCGCCGGTTGAAAATGCGCTCAGCGCCCGCCGCGGCGAGGGCGTGCTGCTGGTGCAGCAAAACAATACCGATAAATCGCTTATTATTCATGCGATTAACGCCTCGCTTGAGGCCTTGCTGGGGTATGATGAAGGCGAGATACTCCATCGCCGGCTTGAGATTATCCTTGGCAAACGTGAAGCAGAATTAATCAGCGACGACCTGGAGTTCAGCGACGACGCCCCCGATTTTGGCGATATTTTCTCGCGCATCCGCGAGGTGCATCTACGTCGTCGCACGGGCGAGGAAATCCGCGTCGAGTGCACACTCTCGCGCCTGATGGCACAAGATGGTAACGCCGCGTTCCAACTGGTCATCCCCAACGAGCATGAACGGGTGGCCAAAACCAAGCTGAGTGATTTTATTGCCCTGAACCTTGAAGGGCGCAAGGAGTTGGATGCGGCGACCGGCCTGCCGAACCGCCACACGGCGAACCAGTTTTTGCCACTGCTTAAAAACTTCTTTGCCAGCACCGACATGCAGGTGGTCTTCGCGATGCTGCGGATGGATCGCCACGAGAAAAGTGTGGCGCGTTATGGCCAGCAAGCCTGCAGCCAGCTGATGCTGCATGTGGCGCATATCTGCCAAAGCACGTTCAGGGCGGATGATCTCGTGTTTGTCATGTCCGACAGCACGCTTGGGGTGGTGCTGTTCAATATCAGCCCCGATTCGGCGCGTGTGGTATTCAACCGCCTGCGCTGGAAAATTCGTAACCACCGTTTTGCATTCGGCGGCAAGGCGGATTTTTCGATTTCGACCTGCATCGGTTTCGATGCCCTCGATATGGATGATGTGGCGGGCATGCTCACGCGTGCGGAAGAGAAAATGGCGGCGATTGACGCCAATGCACGCAATATGCTGCTCGAACTGGCGAAGGCGTAGGCATCGTGCAGCCGCGTGAACTTGCTGGCTGGTTCACTGCCGTCACTGCCTTGAAGTTTGTGGGCCCAAGCACGACCGAAGCATTCGCCCGCCTGCTGCGCCCCACGCGTGAGGTGGAGGCAGTGCAGCATCGCCCACCTGTGCTGCGCGATTTGTTGTTTCATTTGCCTGTCGGCGTCATCGATCGCCGCATTGTTAGCAATGTCAGCGAGGTGAAGGACGGCGACTATGCCACCTTGCGTGTGGAGGTGGTTGAGCATGTGGCCCCACCGCGTAGCCGCCGCAAAATTCCCTATCGGATTGTGACGCGTGATGCCTCTGGCATCCTCATCCTCACCTATTACCATGTGAAGGATAATTACCTCACGCGCAGCATGCCTGTGGGCTCCACGCGCATCATCAGCGGCACGGTGACGATGCTCGATGGGCAGGCAAACATCCGCCACCCGGATATTGCCGCCCCGGCCGAAAAAGCCGCGCAAGTGCTCAAGCTCGCGCCAGTCTATCCGCTCACCTATGGCCTCACGCAGCGCATGGTTGCCTATGCCATCGAGCAGGCATGGGCAAAGCTGCCACCCTTGCCCGAATGGCTGGATGAAGCCTTTGTGCGCACGCGCGAGTTTGGCAGTTTTTTAAGCAGCCTGCGCACCCTGCATGCACCCGTGGATGAGGCCGACATTGCACCCGAAAGCGTGGCTCGCGCCCGCCTTGCCTACGATGAACTGCTCGCAAGCCAGCTGGCGTTGGCGCTGGCACGGCGGCTGATACAGAAACAAAAATCCTATAAAATCATGCATAGTGCCGCCATCGAGACACGGTGGAGAAAGGCGCTGCCCTTCAGCCTCACCGCGGGGCAGGATGCCGTGCTTCGTGAAATTGCACAGGATATGAGCAGTGGCCAGCGCATGGTGCGCCTGCTGCAAGGCGATGTGGGCAGCGGCAAAACCATCATCGCCTTTGGTGCGATGGCGCAAGTGGTGGAAGCTGGCCATCAGGCATGCCTCATGGCGCCGACGGATCTGCTTGCCCGCCAGCATATGGAAAGCCTCGTGCCGCTTGCCAAACAAGCGGGCATGCGCGTGGGGTTTCTCTCGGGTAAAATGAAAAAGCCCGAGCAGGCAAAGATGCGCGAAGCCATCGCGGCTGGCGAGTATGACATCATCATCGGTACGCATGCGCTGTTTCAAGATCAGGTCGTATTCAAGCAGCTCGCGCTGCTGGTGATTGATGAACAGCACCGCTTTGGCGTTGGCCAGCGCATGAAGCTTGCGGGCAAAGGCATCACGCCGCATTTACTGCAAATGACCGCCACCCCCATCCCCCGCAGTTTGGGCATGACGCTCTATGGCGATATGGAAATCTCGAGCCTGACCGAGCGCCCAGCGGGGCGTAAGCCGATTGACACGCGCGCGATTCCCTTCAGCCGTAGCGATGAGGTGGTTGCGGGGTTGGCACGGGTGCTGGCGGCGGGGGAGAAAGCTTATTGGGTCTGCCCGCTGATTGAGGAGCAAAGCGAGGAAGACAAAGCCGCCATGAACCTTGATTTAGCGGCGGCGGAAGAGCGCTTCAAGGAACTGAGTGTGAAATTTCCGGGCAAGGTGGGCCTTGTACATGGCCGCATGAAACTCACCGAGCGCGAGAAGGTGATGCAGGCCTTCGCCCATGGGGATGTGCAGTTATTGGTGGCCACCACCGTGGTGGAGGTGGGCGTGAATGTGCCTGAAGCCACCGTGATGGTGATCGAGCATGCTGAACGGTTTGGCCTCGCCCAACTGCACCAGCTGCGCGGGCGCGTGGGGCGCAGCGATAAACCCTCGCGCTGTATTTTGCTCTATCATGACCCGCTCTCGCAGCTTGCCAAATCACGCCTGAATATCTTACGCGATACGAATGATGGCTTTGTCATCGCCGAGGAGGATCTGCGCCTGCGCGGGGCGGGGGATATGCTCGGCACCAAGCAAACCGGCATGCCGGATTTTGTGCTCGCCAATCTCGCCCAGCATTTACCCTTGCTGCGTATCGCTCATGATGATGCCAAGCTGGTGCTCAGCCGCGACCCAGATTTGCTCAGCCCACGCGGCAAGGCCTTGCGCGTGTTGCTGGCCTTGTTTGAATACGATGCGGCGATGGCGCAGCTGAAGTCAGTGTAAGTGGGACGTCAATAATCTTATCAC
>CAZOFC010000117.1:0-6505 GCA_964578965.1 uncultured Azospirillum sp. | reverse complement strand
AGTTCGCCAAATCACCGCGCGCGTTCACTTGCAGCGCGCCAAGAATTGTCAGGTCCACATGTCCGCCGCGAATCATCGCAAAGCTCATCGCGGAATCGAAATACACACTCTCGGGCAGCTCGGAAATCGTCTGTTTCCCGGCATTGATCAAATCAGGGTCTTCCGTTCCTTCGATGGGGAAGGGGCCCATGCCGAGCATCCCATTCTCGGATTGGAGGGTCACTTTCATCCCCGCTGGGATGTGGTTCGCCACGATGGTCGGGATACCAATGCCAAGGTTCACATAAAACCCGTCGCGCAGTTCTTGTGCGGCGCGGGCTGCCATTTGATCACGATTCCAAGCCATGGTTCTCTCCTGCCGTGAAGGCGGTTGTTATTGACTATCCAGTGTCGTCATTGCTTCGCTCAAGCGAAACAATCCATCTTGGTCACGCCAAGAAAACAGGTGGATTGCTTCGTCGCGGGGCTCCTCGCAATGACGCTTTAATTTATTGTGCCGCAACAGGCGCGGCAGCAGGTGTTGCTTCCGTGCTTGCGGGAGCGGCTGCTTTTTTCGCTTTGTGTTTTACGGTGTGGGCTTTTTTCTTGTGCTTGGTTGCCGCTTTTTTGGCGGGTGCCTTGGTAGCCTCGGCATCGTCAGTGGGTGCGGATGGCACGGCAATCGCAACAGCGCCAGCGTTTTTCGTGGCGACGGGTTTGCCATGCGAATCCAGGACTTCAGAAGCGAGTGCAGGGGTGGCAAGCAACGCAAACGTTGCAAGGGTCGTCAGAAGTGTCTTTTTCATATTAAGCTGCCTTTCTCGTGGTTCGATTTTCAATGCGTTTTTCGTAATTCTTGCCGACAAACATGCGCTGGACAAAAATGCCGGGGGTGTGGATGTCGTCGGCCGAGAGTTCGCCCACTTCCACCAGCTCCTCGACCTCAGCCACGGTGACGCGGCCCGCCATCGCCATCATGGGGTTGAAGTTGCGGGCGGTTTTGCGGAATACGAGGTTCCCTGCTTTATCGCCCTTCCAAGCTTTCACAATCGCAAGGTCGGCAGTCAGGCCCGTTTCCATCACATAAGTTTCGCCGTGGAATTCGCGTAGTTCCTTGCCTTCAGCAACAATGGTGCCCACCCCGGTTTTGGTGAAAAAGGCAGGGATACCTGCGCCACCCGCGCGAATGCGCTCAGCGAGCGTGCCCTGGGGGTTGAACTCGATCTCAAGCTCTTTGTTGAGGTATTGGGTTTCAAAGGTTTTGTTTTCACCGACATAGGAGGAGACCATTTTCTTGATCTGGCGGTCCTTGAGTAGGATGCCTAGGCCAAAATCATCGACCCCGCAATTGTTGGAAATAATGGTGAGGCCTTTCACACCCGAGGCTTTGAGGGCGGCGATCGAGTTCTCGGGGATGCCGCACAAGCCAAAGCCGCCCGACATAATGGTCATATTATCGCGCAGCAGGCCGCTTAAGGCGGCGGTGGCGTCGGTGTAAATCTTGCCGCTTGGGGCAGGGTGGGCGCTCATGGGGTGTTGCTCCTTCGTCGTGCTTTTGCAAAATCGGAGTGTAGCGAAGCCTTTAACCACGTCAAGCGCTGGAAATTGGCAAAGTTTACGCCAATGTAATCCACAGGATAGACAGAATTTTAACAAAATGTTAAGATTTGCTGTGCCATAGTCAACCGTTGGAACGTGAGGAAAGCCCGTGCATGCAACGCAACAGTCTGCCCAGAAGGTCAGCTCGGCCATGAATATCACGCGTGAGGACATCGCGCTGTTGGTACGTGAGCCGTCGCCGGCGATGCGTCAGCGCATCTGCGAAAAGATTTCAGGCGGTTATAACTCGGGCCTGTACACGGACAGTGAAACCAAGCTCGCGAACGAGATTTTCCGCCTGCTGCTGAAGGATACGGAAATGAAGATCCGCCTACTAATGGCGGAAACCCTGAAATCGAACATGCAGGTGCCGCATGATATCATCTGGGCGCTGGCGAATGACCGTAATGAAATCGCCGTCCCTATCCTCGAGAATTCGCATGTGCTAAGCGAGGAAGACCTGATCGCGATTGTGGAAGCCACGCGCGAGCACCCGAAACTAAATGCGATTGCGCGCCGCGAGAGTATCTCGCAGCCCTTGTCGCATGCGCTGATTGAAAAACGCTATAACGATGTGACCAAGACCTTATTGCAAAATAAAGGCGCCTCGATTGCCGAAACCAGCATGGAAACGGTGCTTGAGACCTTTGCCCGCGACCACTCGGTGCTTGAGGAACTGGTGCTGCGCGGTGGCCTGCCGCACCGCTTTGCCGAAAAGCTGTTTAATAGTGTTTCGGATTCACTCAAAAAACAGCTGACGCGCAAATATGGCATGAACAAGCATGTGGTTGAAGAAGTGACCGTGGGCGCGCGCGAGACAGCGATGCTCCAGTTCATTTCGCCATGGATGAGCCAGAACGACATCAACCATCTGGTCGAGCATATGCACCGCAACAAGCGGCTGACGGACTCGGTCATCATGCGTTCGCTGTGCATTGGTGATTTGCGCTTTTTTGAAGCGGCGATTGCAAAGCGCGTTGGCATTCCTGCAAGCAATGCGCGCATCCTGCTTATCGATCCGGGTCCGCTCGGGTTCAAGGCGCTGTATGATTCCTCGGGCTTGCCGCCGTCGTTCTATGAGGCGACGCATATCATGCTACGCTTCGCGCTTGAGGAAACCCAATATGGCAATTACCGCACCAATGATTTTGGGGCGATGATGGTCGCGAAAATCCGCTCGGCGGGGTACGACCGCACGGTCGAAAATATGGAGCCGCTGCTGCGGTTAGTAGGGCGGGCAATGCATGAACCCAAGTTCCACTAGTATGCAATCCTCTGGGGCAAGCGTCATCCTCACCCCCATGGATGTGGAGCGGTTGTTGCATGACGATTCGCCCGATTCGCGCAGCTCGGTGCTTGAGAAGATTGCACAAGGCTACAATGCCGACCAGTTCGCCGGGCGCGAGCGCGACATTGCCGAGCAGGTGTTTCGCCTGCTGATGAAAGATGTGGCGCTGCGTGTGCGCGAAACACTTGCCGACCGTCTGAAAGATAACGTCAACATCCCACGCGATATCATCCTTCACCTCGCGAATGACGTCGAATCGGTGGCCAACCCGGTGCTGATTTACAGCAAAGTGCTCTCGGATGCCGACCTTGTCAGTATCATTGAGAAAAGCCATGATACCGGCAAGCTCATGGCCATCACGCAGCGCGACATGATTTCAAATCGCGTAAGTGATGCGCTGGTTGAAACCCGCTACGCGCAGGTGCTCAAATCGTTGCTTGCGAATGATGGTGCGTCGCTGACGGATCGGGCCTTTGAAAAAATCGTCGATGATTTCCGCAATGATGCGTCGATCATGGAAGCGCTCTCGAAAAAGCCAAAATTGCCGATTACTGTCGTCGAGCGCATCATCACCCAAGTCAGTGCGGAAGTGGCGAATGAACTTAAAGGCCAATACAACCTGACGGATCGCGAACTGGCCAAAGATACCCAGCATGCGCGCGAAGACTTCATGGTGCGCCTGCTTGAGAATGCGCTGCATGACGATGAGATCGAAGCGCTGGTGAAGCAAATGTCGGCAGAAGGCCGCCTGACACCTTCGATTGCGATGACGGCACTGTGCCGTGGCCAACTCACCTTCTTCACCATGGCGCTTGCCACATTCTCAAATATCCCGATTGTTAACGCGAAGAAGCTGATTGCCGACCGCGGGGAGCATGGGTTCAATGGGCTCTATCAGAAATCGGGCCTGCCTGATTCGATGATGGATGCGATGCGCCATTTGCTGCGCGCGGTGCAGGATATGGCAAGCGATAGTGCGATTCCTGGCTCGATGCTCTATGCCAACCGCCTCGCCGAGCGGATCATTGTATCGGCGGGCTCGCAGCAGATCGAATATCTGCCCTATTTTATTGCGCTGGTGCGGCAGAACCCACAACGCTCGTAGATAGTATCGTCATATTCTACTATGGCTCGCTGCAAACAATGCGTTACTGCGCATCCGCTGCGCATGTACTTGAACGTACACTTGCGCTGCGGTTCTCGTCACGCCTAGTTTTCGCTGAGCCCTAGCAAATTTGACAATACCATCGTAGCCATTTTTTCAGATTGTCGTTCGGGTAAGCACCTGCTAGCGTTGCTCGCATGGACACCTCACTTCGCATCGCATGCCTTGCCGATGATACGCCCAAAGCGCAGGCGGCGCATGCCGAGCTTTCGGCGCTTTACCCCTTCATCGATATTGCTGGTAAGCGCACCAAGCCCGATGTGATTGTGGCCTTAGGCGGTGATGGCTTCATGCTGCAGGTTTTGCATAAATACATGCACCGCAATATTCCGGTGTACGGCATGAATTGCGGCTCGGTCGGGTTCTTGCTCAATAGCTATCAGCCGACGTTATTACTTGAGCGGATTGCCAGCGCACGCCGCGCGACGCTTCACCCACTCGTCATGTACACACGCACGCGCGACGGGCGCGAGCGGCAAGAGCTCGCGATCAATGAGGTATCATTGTTCCGCGAGAGCCGTCAGGCCGCAAAACTGCGCATTTCCATCGATCATGTGGTGCGGGTGAGTGACTTGGTGGCCGATGGCGTGCTGGTCTCGACCCCCGCGGGCTCGACGGCCTATAACTTTTCGGCCGGTGGGCCGATCATCCCGCTCAATGGCGGCCTGTTAGCACTCACGCCGATTGCACCCTTCAGGCCACGGCGCTGGCGCGGGGCGCTGCTCAACCATCAATCAAGCATTACGTTTGAGGTGCTCGAAGCCGATAAGCGCCCAGTAAGTGCGGTGGCGGATTTCACGGAAGTGCGTGATGTGATGAGTGTTTCTGTGTTCGAGGATCGTAATATCGCACTCTCGCTGATGTTTGATCCGGAGCACAACCTTGAAGAGCGTATCACTACAGAGCAGTTTAGCTTCTAGGATTTTCGGCGCTTTTAGGCTGCAAATGGCGCTGTGCTGCGCGCCGATGCGCACGTACCTGTGTGTACGCTTACGCTTCGGTGCTCGCAAAGCACCATTTTCGCGCTAAAATCATCCAAAAATCTATTGGTTATCTCTTATTTCGTCATTGCGAGGAGCGAAGCGACGTGGCAATCCAGAGGTATGGTTCCAGTAATTTGCTGGATGTCACGTCTGAGAGGATAGTTATGAACCAACGCAGCGAAACGACCATCGCGATTTTAATGTTCATTGGTGTGCTGCTTGGCAACGTGGTGATCTTCACGATTGTGCCTTTCCTCAGTGCGCCAGACTTGGTGAGCTTGCGCGTGGCGGCCGGGCAGGCGCTGCAGCTGATAGGGCCTGAGGTGAGTGCGCAAGGTGCGAGCCAGCCCGTGCCTATCCATGCATTTCAGATCATGCTCAGCTACAGTGCGATAGCGACCTTGTGTATGACCCCGTGGGCGATGAAAGAGGGCCTCGCGCGCATTGCCTATGTAGTGCTGGCAGCGGCGGGGATTGGTGCGGTACTGGCCGAGGCTGGGCTGTTTGATACGAACACGAAAATCATTGTGGCAAGCCTTGCAGCATTCGTGTTCGCGTGGCGCGAGCTGCGCAAAGCGCATGCGATCCGCCTCTACTCCTATCGGGCGCTGCTTGAATATGGCGCCTTCACGCTCTCGTTCTTTTCGCTTGGGTTTCTGGGTGATAACTTCACCCTGCCAATGCATACGGCGCTGAATTTCATCACCCCGATTTTTGCGACGCTGGCGACCATTCTCATCTTGAAGGAGCGCAGCCATTTGCATACGTGGGTGGCGCTCATCATGGGCATTGCCGGGGTGCTCGTCATCACCCGTCCGGGCATGCTGCCGCTGAGCCCCGGTGTTGCCTATGTGCTCGGTGCGGCGCTTGGGTTCTCGCTATGTGGCGTGGTCATCAAGCTATTGTGCGCGACCCAATCCTCGCAGCATATTGCCTTTTTCATGCTGGCGATGACGACATTACTCGCCTTGCCGCTCGGCCTCAGCCACTGGGTAAACCCGGGCCTTGATGGCTGGTTCTGGTTGTCACTCATCGGGGTGATTGCGTATCTGCAGCAGGTGTATGTGGCGAAGGCGATTTCGAAGGTGCCGTTCATGGTGCTGATCCCGATCAATTTCGTCTCGCTCATTTTTGCGACCTTGCTGTCGTATGTGGTCTATGACCGCCTGATCGATGAATGGACGCTTGCTGGCGCGGTGCTGATTCTCATCAGCACGCTCTATAATGCGAACCGCAACCAGCGGCTTGCTGCCCGCGCAGGCTAGGTCTAGGCCCTGTGAACCTCCTCTTCATTCACCCGAATATGCCCGGCCAGTATAAGCATCTGGCGCGGGCGTTCGGGGCCGAGGGCGGCCATCGTATTTTTTTCGTGACCAAACATACGAGTGCAGAAATTCCGGGTGTCACCCGCATCACCTATGCCTTACCACCCTCGGATACCTTGCCACCGACGCACCGCTACCTTGCGACCAGCACGCGCGCCGTGATTCA
>CAZOFC010000116.1:0-6623 GCA_964578965.1 uncultured Azospirillum sp. | reverse complement strand
CCCGTGCTCTTTCGGTGAGGTGCTGACGGCAGATGGTGTCCAGTGCGCGCTGGGTTTTGTGGTAAGTGCAGTTGGGCGAATCCCCGCATAGATTTGTTTCTCCGCCTCGATGACCAACACCCCGCCCATACGCGAGGCCAGCATGGCACCAAGCCACTCGATGGCACTGAACATACGCAGCCAGAATGGATGCTCCGAGGGTGGGGCATAGAGCGCCGAACGCGCATCACGCACAGTGAAGTTGGCGGCATTGAGCATGGTGCGCAATGTGTGCAACGTATAGGGCGTGCCTTGCGCAAAGGCGGTGCGCCCAAAGCGCGACCAGAGGCCATGACGGTTGGGCACCATCAGCATCACGCGGCCACCGGGCACAAGCAGCTGCCACCAGACGGCGAGCCATTCCTCGGGCGCTGACAAATGCTCGAACGCATGCACCACCAGCACACGATGCAACGAGGATGGCAGGAAGGGCGGGCGTAATTCATCGCCAAGGGCGCTATGATTTGCGCTATCGACCGGCCAGTAAATCGCGCCTTGGTTCATCGGCATCATCGCCACCACGCGTGCGGAAGGGTTCGCGCGCGGCAGTGGCAAAAAGGGCGTGGCATAGCCAAGGCCCACCACATGCATGCCCTCGCCGCTTGGCCAATAATCGCGCACGAGGCGGCGCAGGCGACGCTTCACCTTGCGGCCAAGCTGGCTTGAATAAAATTGCCGTAAGTTGACGATGTCTGGACGCATGCGCTAAGTATAGCGCGAATCATGAAAAGGAATAAAGCGCAATGCATGACCCCTTAGCCAAATTCTCCGCGTGGCTGGCGGATGCCAAGGCCCACCCTGCGATTGCCGAACCCACCGCGATGACGCTTGCCACCGCCACGCCCGACGCTCTGCCCAGTGCGCGCATTGTACTGCTCAAGGATCATGGCCCTGAGGGCTTAACCTTTTACACCAACTTCACCAGCCGCAAAAGCGGTGAGATCAAGGCCAACCCGCATGCAGCGCTGGTGTTTTATTGGATGCCGCTTGATCGCCAAGTGCGCGTGGAAGGCACGGTGAGCGAAGTGAGCGCCGCCGAAGCGGATGCGTATTTTGCAAGCCGCCCGCGCGCGCGGCAAATTGGTGCATGGGCCTCGCACCAATCGCAACCGATGGCGCGGCGTGAGGACCTTGAAGCACGCAATGCCGAGTTTGAAGCACGCTTTGCCGGGGTGGATGTGCCACGCCCACCACATTGGTCGGGCTGGCGCGTGCGGCCAAAAAGTTTTGAGTTCTGGATTCAAAATGCCGCGCGGCTGCACGAGCGCGAGATTTACCTCAAAGACGGTGATGGCTGGCAGTACACGCTACTCTATCCGTGACCACAGGGATGCGTAGCGCTTTGCGCGAGCCGCGTAGCGGCAGGGGTACGCATTAGCGAAGGGGATAAGATCCCCTTTACATCAAATACTAAAAATTCCGCCCTGCCCCACTGCCATATGTCGGGGAGCTAGTGCTTGCGGCACTTGATGGGCGCGCGGGCTGATAGGTTGCCGTGGCAGGGGCAGCGCTTGGCGCTGGCGCTGCAGTTGTAGCCGGTGCCGAGGACGACGCAACCGATGCCGAGGGTTTAACACTGGGCGCACCGCTGGGTGGATTGGCGGCAGCCGTGTTTTCAACTGGGGCGGTTCTTGCCGCCGATGCAATCGGGTTGGTGCTGGGTGAGCCTGACGGTGGATTCGTTGCTGCGGCAACCCCGGTTTTGGGTGAGGCGACATTCCAGCCCGCTTTGATCATGCAGCGGCTGAACGTGGCCCCAAGGCTTGTCTGATTATCTTCTGTAATCGCCGTTCTAGTGGCTTCCCTACGGCACTCATTTTGCGATTTGACGTAGCTTGCCTGAATATCGCTTTGCGAAATACAGCCAGAAAGCAAAAGCGTACCTACAATCAAGAAGATATTAGGCGCCGCCAGCAGGCGGCGCGAGCCATCAGCCAGCGACGCTGCGTTCCATGGCGAGGGCAGTAGCCTGAGCCCAGAACATTGAACACTACGAAACATCGCGCCTCACGAATCCACGAATACCGATTTCATCCATCTCCTGCCCGGCTTTGCGGGCGGCAGCATCGTCTTTACGTTTTTGCCAGTTGGCCAGCGCCAGTTCAAACTTTTTCATCTCACCAAAACGCTCGCGCAGTTGGGCGGTGAGCTTATCGAGCTCGACCTCCACGCGCCGCAAATGCGTGTGCATCAGATCCTGCCGCTTTTTGATAGCCGCTGAATAATCACCGAAAAAATGCGCCATCTCGGGCAGTGCCTGCGCGGTTTTTAGTTCATCCATCAACTGGTTGGCTAGGCCCACCATGATACTGTGAATCTCCTCGCGTCGGCTTTCGAGAATGCCCTGCTGACGCTTGAGTGCATCCATTTCGCGCTGTTTCACACGGATAAGGGTTTTGATGGATTTCATGCGGGTGCAACTCCCTTCACTCCCCCCTTGAGGGGGAGTCGAAACGCTTCTTTAGCGTTTCGGTGGGGGGATGTTTCAGTCCAAATGTGAGAGGATACGTTACCCCCCACCAAATCCAAAAATGGATTTGGCTCCCCCTCAGGGGGGGAGCTAGGCGCTTGCATAGCGGTTTGAGACCAGTCCATCAGGCCTTCTCTTTCGTCTCTTCATTCAAGCCCAGCACTTTGGCGAGTTGCGCATAGCCTTCAGCCAAGGTGCTCGCCTCCTTCTCGCGCTGGGTGATGAAGGTTTCAAGCTGCGGGTAGAACTGCATCGCGCGGTCCACCTCCGGGTCCGTCCCCCGGCGGTAGGCGCCAAGGCGAATCAGCTCGGCCATGTTTTCATACGTCGCCATGAAGCGCCGCGCGACCATGATGAGCTGGTTCTCAAACTCGGTGTTTGCATCCGGCAACATCCTTGAAACCGACTTTAGGATATTGATGGCAGGGTAGCGCCCGCGCTGGGCAATCTCGCGGTCGAGCACAATATGGCCATCGAGAATCCCGCGCACGGCGTCGGCAATCGGCTCGTTGGTATCATCCCCCTCCACGAGCACGGTGAACATGCCAGTAATGCTTCCACTGCCAACGAGGCCCGGCCCGGCACGCTCAAGCAAACTTGGCAGTTCGGAAAATACGGTGGGTGGGTAGCCTTTGGTGGTGGGCGGCTCGCCCGCACTCAGGCCAATCTCGCGCTGGGCCATCGCAAAGCGGGTGACGGAATCCATCAGGCACAGCACGTCGTTATTCTGGTCACGGAAATATTCGGCGATGGCAAGCGTGGTGTAGGCCGCCTGGCGACGCATGAGCGCCGAATCCGATGAGGTGGCAACGACGAGCACCGAGCGCTTCAAGCCCTCCTCGCCCAGATCGTCCTCGATGAACTCCTGTACCTCGCGGCCGCGCTCTCCGACGAGGCCAATCACGTTCACATCCGCCTGAGAATAACGCGCAAGCATCGACATGAGGATGGATTTACCGACCCCGCTGCCTGCAAAAATGCCGAGGCGCTGGCCACGGCAGGTGGTGAGAAAGGTGTTGATGGCGCGCACGCCCATATCCATTTTGCCGTGCACGCGGGCACGTTTGGCGGCAGGCAATGGGTTGGCACGCAGCAGATAGGGGATGCCGCCACGCATGAGCGGGCCTTTGCCATCAAGTGGGTTGCCCATGGGGTCCACAATCCGACCCAACCAGCTAGGGGAAGGCTCGATCGCCGAGGAGCTTGCGACCAAGCGCACCTTCGCGCCAAGCCCCACCCCCTCGACCGAGCCAAAGGGCATGAGCAGCGCGACCTTCTCGCGAAAGCCCACTACCTCGCATAGTACTTCGTGGCCTGAGCTAAGCGTGCCAGAAACCGCGCAGCGGGCACCCACGGTGAGCAATTCTTCAATGCCCGCGCACTCAATGAGCAGGCCCTTCACGGCCACCACGCGCCCCGTCGCCTCGGCCGATGGCAGGCGATTGATTTCTTGCAGCAAATGCTCGCGGGTGAGAGTCATGACATAATGATAGCAGAATAATCGAGGCTTAGCCACTAGGTTTGGCTATCTGAAAATACCCCGCCCATTATTATCGAACATGAATGCGCAGGCGACAGCCGTGTTTGAGAGGCGATAGTCCGCAGATGCGATTGCCGCATCGGCGCCGGTGGCAGAAGTCGTACAGTTCGATACACCAATCACGCGGAGGACTCCGGTTGCGGGCTTGCCATCATCGATCTTTGTATCGATGTTCCATATTTCCTCTGGTTTCACCAAGGGGTAACCGACCGATGGAATGCCCCCTGAGGTATTGCTAGCAGTACCTAACCACAAGCGCGATGGGCCACTCACGCCATACACCATGTTCAGCCAGTGCGAATCACCCGTAGTATTGGCCCAATCAGCAATGGCCCACGTCCCATTTTGCAGTTTCGCTTTTGGCACGTTGATGCCGGAGCTGACATAACCAATCCAGCCAGAACTGATGGTCTGCCCGGTAAACGTGCCTTCAATTAATCCAGCATTCGTTAAATGCTGCCAGAACAAATTCAGTTCCGAATATGTCGAGTTTCCTGTCCCCGTTTCGGTCAGATCACCGCTCGCATTGCCGTTGCAGGTGCCCGGAGTTGCCGCTACACCCACGCTGGTGGTGCAGCCGCTTCCGATACCCCAGAAGGCGGTGGCATTGGCCATGTCCCCCGGCAACGCGAAATACTTATCCTGAAAGGTTCTCGCCGCCGCCATGTATTTGCTATATTCCGTGGGCACGCTGCGCAGTTCCGCCGCGCGGATGAGGGACTGGCCCGAAAGCACCCCACCCAGCAATAGCCCAAGGATGACGAGTACAATACTCAGCTCAACGAGCGAAAACGCCGATTTTTTTATATGATGACTATCTGAAAACAGTAATCGAAACATCCATAATGCTCGTAGGTGGTGGTCATGGGTCAAAGTTAACATAATATGCGATTGCTATCCAGCGCTGTACGTTACACTCGGCGCATCTCTTAGCAAATTTGTGACAAAGATGCCTAGTTGAAGGCCTTTCAATCCTTAACAAATTCATAATAGTTAAAATTCTAGTTGAGTTGGGTGGCAGTTAATAGTATATTAACACTTAATTCGTTAACGAATGCGGGCTGAATCCTCGGTTTTTTGCCAATATTTGTTAATGTTTGCGACCAAGAAAAATAAACCCAACCGCTTAAAACCACGTTCACCAGGGGGCCTAGCATGCGCGTATTACTCGTTGAAGATGATCCATCCACCGCCAAAGCCATTGAACTCTCGCTTGCCTCGGAAGGCATCATTTGCGACACGACCGAGCTTGGTGAAGAAGGCCTTGAGATCGGTAAGATGTATGATTACGACATCATCATCCTCGATTTGATGCTGCCTGACATTGATGGGTATGAAGTGCTGCGCCGCTTCCGTGCTGCGAAAATCAACACCCCGATTCTTATTCTCTCGGGCCTTTCGGGCCCAGACCAGAAAATCAAAGGCCTGGGTTACGGCGCCGATGATTACCTAACCAAGCCCTTCAACAAAGGCGAGCTGATTGCCCGCATTCAGGCGATTGTTCGTCGCAGCAAAGGCCACAGCGAGTCCATCATTCGCACCGGCAAGCTGACGGTGAACCTCGACACCCGCGCGGTGGAGGTGGATGGCAAGCCATTGCACCTGACCAGCAAGGAATATGGGATTGTGGAGCTGCTTTCGCTTCGTAAGGGCTCGACCCTGACCAAGGAAATGTTCCTCAACCACCTGTATGGCGGGATTGACGAGCCTGAACTCAAAATCATTGACGTGTTCGTATGCAAGCTGCGCAAGAAACTGCAGGATGCATCGGGCGGCGATAACTACATCGAAACCGTATGGGGCCGTGGCTACGTACTCAAAGAACCCGATGGGGTGATGGAGAGTGCGCCAAAGGAAGCCAAACGCCGTAAGGCTGAGATCGACGCATAATTGAGCGTTACGGCGAAAAACATAAGGGCGCTGGCCAGATGGACAGCGCCCTTTTTGTTGGCACAAACCTAGGTTCTGTGTGATTGAATCGAAAGCAATTTGTCATGCCAGCGTACGCTGGCATCCAGCTGTTTTTTTACTTTCACTTCGTGCGCTGGATGCCAAATCAAGTTTGGCATGACAAAAGATAAACCGTAAGCTTTACGCCAGCATGAAGAGGCCGCGATGTTCTTCCATGACCTTGTATTTTTTGGTCAGGTTGCTCGTGGTTTCAGAACTACCCAGATAGAGATAGCCCGGTGGGTTCAGGATAGCCGCCATGCGCTCGAGCACATCGGTTTTTGTTTTCTCATCGAAATAAATCAGCACATTGCGACAGAAAATAATGTCAAAATGCCCCATGCCCGCAAAGGGTGTCAGCAGGTTGCCGGTGGTGAATTTGACCATGGCCTTCGTGGTGTCATTGATTTCCCAGTTATTGCCGGGGCGCTGGGTGAAGTATTTCATGAGATACGCAATGGGCAAGCCGCGCTGGATTTCAAACTGGCTATAGACCCCTGCCCGCGCGCGCTCGACCACCTTCTCGGCAAGGTCGGTGCCAATGATTTCCGCCTTCAACTGCGGGTATTTTGCTGCTTCCAGCTGCAGCGTCATGGCGATCGAATAGGGCTCCTGCCCTGTCGA
>CAZOFC010000115.1:0-6645 GCA_964578965.1 uncultured Azospirillum sp. | reverse complement strand
ATGCTGTCATGCGCGCCGGGGGTCACCTTGCTGCCATGCAGGCGCTTGGTGACGGCTTTATACAATGTTTGAATGACAAGGCTGGATTTCCCGCCGCCAGAAACGCCGGTGACGCAGGTGAACAGTGCGTGCGGGATCTCGACATTGATGTTGCGCAGATTGTTCGCCCGCGCGCCACGAATGACGATGCGACGGCTTTTACTCGCGGTGCGGCGGGTTTTGGGCACATCGATCTGCCGTGCGCCCGAGAGATATTGCCCGGTGACGGATTTTTTGTTGGCCATCACTTGCGCTGGCGTGCCTTGCGCGACCACATGGCCGCCATGGATGCCAGCACCCGGGCCCATATCGACGAGGTAATCGGCGTGGCGCATGGTGTCTTCGTCATGCTCCACCACAATCACGGTATTGCCCAGCGAGCGCAGATGCTCGAGGGTTTTGAGCAAACGCTCGTTGTCGCATTGGTGCAGACCGATGGATGGTTCATCGAGGACATAGACAACGCCCGATAGGCCCGAGCCGATTTGCGAAGCCAGGCGAATGCGCTGCGATTCACCGCCCGAAAGGGTGCCCGACTCGCGCGCTAAGGTGAGGTAATCAAGGCCGACATTTTGCAAGAAGCCCAAGCGTGCACGAATCTCTTTGAGGATTTTTTCCGCAATCTGGTTCTGTTTGGCCGAGAGTTTTTTTGGCAATGCCTCGAACCAATCCACCGCTTGATCAATCGGCAGTGCAGTCACTTCAGAAATGTTGCGTTCCGCGATTTTCACGCACAGCGCCTCAGGCTTGAGGCGCGCGCCATGGCACACTTCGCACGGCGAGCTGGATTGGAAACGCGACAGATCCGCCCGCACGGATTCAGATTCCGTCTCGTGGTAGCGGCGTTGCAAATTGCCAATGACACCTTCGAACGGCTTGTTGCTGTGGAAGGTGCGTGCGCCATCGAAATAGGCGATCTTGATCGCCTCATCGCCCGTGCCATGAATGATTTTGTGCTGAATATCCTCGGGCAATTGGCGGAACGGCGTGCTCATCGAAAACTTGTAGTGGCGCGCAATCGCCTCGAGCGCTTGCTGATAGAATTTTGCGTGGCCTGAGGCCCATGGCGCAATCGCCCCGCTGCCGAGTGACAGGTTGGCATCGGGCACAATCATGGCCTCGTCGAAATACATTTGGGTGCCAAGCCCATCACAGGTGGGGCAGGCGCCAAACGGGCTGTTGAACGAGAAAATGCGTGGCTCGATTTCGGCGAGCGTGAAGCCCGAAACCGGGCAGGCATATTTCGAAGAGAAGGTGCGAATCGTACCGGCTTCAAGCTGCCAGTCACCGTTGTTGGCAGCCGGTTTTGCTGCTTTTTTGCCGCTGGCTTTTGCCGTATCGCCGCCGGGCGCATCGACCACTTCTACTTGCAACAACCCATCAGAAATGTTGAGGGCGGTCTCGATGGAATCGGCGAGGCGGTTGCCAAGCTCGGCACCGACTTTAATGCGATCGACGACGATTGAAATATCGTGCTTCTTGTTTTTATCGAGGCTTGGCATCTCGGCGATTTCGTGCATCTCGCCATCGATTTTCACCCGCGTGAAACCACGGCGCGCCATTGCCATGATTTCTTTTTTGTGCTCGCCTTTTTGGCCGCGGGTGATGGGCGCTAAGAGGTGCAGCTTCGTGCCTTCGGGCAGTTGTTTGATCGCGTCCACCATCTGCGACACGGTCTGCGATTCAATCGGCAGGCCCGTGGCGGGGGAGTAGGGAACACCGGCGCGGGCATAGAGCAGGCGCAGGTAATCATAGATTTCGGTGACGGTGCCCACGGTCGAGCGCGGGTTGCGCGAGGTGGTTTTCTGATCAATCGCGATGGCGGGCGAGAGGCCTTCGATGCTCTCGACATCTGGCTTATCGTGAATGTTCAAGAATTGGCGGGCATAGGCCGAGAGCGACTCCACATAACGGCGCTGGCCTTCGGCATAGAGCGTATCGAACGCGAGGCTCGATTTGCCCGAACCCGACAGACCCGTGATGACCACGAGCTTGTTTTTTGGCAAATCCAAATCAACGTTTTTAAGGTTGTGTTGTTTCGCGCCGCGAATCGAAATCATTTCTTGGGTCATGTGCTGCCATGGGCGACCAACGCCGCCTGATTGGAATTTGAGGGAGAGCGCTTATACGGACAAGCGGCACCACTAGTCAAGTAACATAGCCGTTAGTGTGGCAACGCGACGCTGTGCATCATGCGTGCTTCACGCTTGCCAAGCACGGCGTGCCACGTATGATGCGCATCCAGTACCCAAGGAAATTAGCAAAAATCAGATGTAAGGAGTGTGGAGCATGGCTGGGTCGATCAATAAGGTAATTCTCGTCGGTAACTTGGGCAAAGACCCCGAAGTGCGCGCGACACAGGATGGGCGCGAGATTTGTAACATCACGCTGGCGACCAGTGAAAACTGGAAGGATAAATCCACCGGCGAGCGCAAGGAAAAAACCGAATGGCACCGCGTGGTGATCTTCAACGAAGGTCTCGTGCGTGTGGCGAAGGATTACCTTAAAAAAGGCTCGAAAGTCTATATCGAGGGCCAGCTGCAAACCCGTAAATGGACCAACAAAGAAGGCCAGGACCAATATTCGACCGAAGTGGTGTTGCAAAACTATAATGGCAACCTGACCATGCTCGATAGCCCGCGTGACCGCCAAAGCGGTGGCGATAGCTATGGGCAATCAAGCGGTGGCTACAGCCAAAGTGGCAATGCCAGCTATGGCAGTTCATCCTCGCCGCAGCGCGCCCGCGTGGCCGAGGCGGAACTGGATGATGAGATTCCGTTTTAGTCATTTGCGTGATGCTGATCTGCAAACCGTTACTTTCTGAGCTTCCAGTGCTCACGTACTCTCATGTACGCTGCGCGCTGGGTCTAGAAAGTAACGGTTTTCGCTGACAGCCTGACGCAAATGTAGATATAGGGCTGTATGACCAAACTAACGTTTCAGAAAATGCACGGGGCAGGCAACGACTTCATTGTGGTCGATGCCCGCAGCACTGCGCTTGCGCTGACGCCTGCGCAGGCGACGTTTTTGTGTGACCGCCATTTGGGCATTGGCTGCGATACGCTGGTGATTTTAGAACAATCGACGGATGCGGATGTAGCGGTGCGCTTCATCAATGGTGACGGTAGCATCAGCGCGACGTGCGGCAACGCCACCCGCTGTGTGGCGGATATGCTGATGCGTGAAACGGGTAAGGACTCGGCTCGGATTGCCACCGGTGTGGGCGTGCTTACGGCAAGCCGTAATGCGGCCGGGCTCATTACCGTGAATATGGGAACGCCGAAATTTGGCTGGGCGGAAATTCCCCTCGCGGAAAGCCGTAACACCATGCATCTCGGCCTTGAGATGGGCCTGCTCGCCGACCCCGCGGCGGTGAACATGGGCAACCCACATGCAATTTTTTTCGTGCGTGATCTGGCGCATATCAAAATGGGCGAATGGGGAGCGGCGCTTGAGCATCACCCACTTTTCCCCGAGCGCGCGAACATCAGTGCCGTGCAGGTGCTCGGTGATAACCATATTAAAATGGCGGTGTGGGAGCGCGGTGCGGGCCTGACGCTTGCCTGTGGTTCCGCGGCCTGTGCAGCCGTGGCCGCCGGGGTGCGCCGTGGTGTGATTCACCCGGAATGTATGGTCGATCTGCCGGGTGGCACCTTGCATATTCACTGGCAGAAGAACAGTGATTCAAGCGGCGGCGATATCTTCATGAGCGGCCCGGTGGCCTATGTGTTCGAGGGCGTGGTAGAAATTTAAGTATTCTATATTGGTATGTTGTCATGCCAACGAAAGCTGGCATCCAATTAATGAGTATTCTTGGCGCTTCGCGCGCTGGATACCAGCCTTCGCTGGTATGACAAGAGGTTGAAATGAGCTGGTTCAAAAAATTATCGGATGGATTGCGCAAGACGACCGACGCGATTGGCGAGGTCTTCACCAAGCGCAAGCTTGATGCAGCCACGCTTGAAGAGCTTGAAGACCTGCTAATTATGGCGGATATGGGCGCACACACCGCATCGGCAGTGGTGGCGGAGTTGGCGCAAGGCCGGGTGGATAGTGACATTAGCGAAGACGAAATTAAGCAACTGCTCGCGGCGAGTGTTGCCAAGCGGCTGGCGCCCTATGCGGTGCCGCTTAACCAAACAACTGCCAAGCCGTTTGTGGTGCTGGTGGTGGGGGTGAATGGCAACGGCAAAACCACCACCATTGGCAAAATGGCGCACCAACTGATGGGTGAAGGCAAACGGGTGATGCTGGTGGCGGCCGATACATTCCGCGCTGCGGCCGTGGAACAGTTGCAACGCTGGAGTGACAATGCGGGGTGCGCGTTTGTGCGGGGTGCCGAGAATGCCGACCCTGCCTCGGTGGCGTATGCCGGGCTTGAAAAAGCGATCGCCGAGGGGGTGGATGTAGTGTTCATCGATACCGCAGGGCGGCTGCACACCAAGGATAATTTAATGGCTGAGCTTGGCAAAATCACCAAGGTGCTCGGCAAATTGCTGCCGGATGCACCGCACGCGGTGATTCAAGTGCTTGATGCCACGACTGGGCAGAATGCGCTGGCGCAGGTAAAAGCCTTTGGCGCGGTGGCGAAACTGACAGGGCTGGTGGTAACCAAGCTGGATGGCACAGCAAAAGCAGGCATTGTGGTGGCGCTAGCCGAGCAATTTAAGCTGCCGATTCATGCCATTGGTGTGGGCGAGGGGCCGGATGACTTGCAACCCTTCGCGGCGGATGATTTTGCCCGGGCATTGGTGGGGCTAGATTAGCCGTACGCCGCTAGTGTATTTTTGCACGTATTCCTGACGCTTGCTGTAAATCTTTACGCAATTTTAGTAAATTCTTGGTAAATTGGTAAGGAATCAGTATAGTTTCAGCAATTGTCTGGTCGCGCCTTCATGGCGTCAAGCTGCTGAATAAGTTGCAATTTATGGGGGATGTATGGCTGCTGGTCGTCTTGCTGCGGATCCGCTCTTTCAAGGCCTGACGCGCCCACCCATGGTGGCGGGCGTGAGCTATATGTTTTTCGTGCCGAACATCATGACCATCATGATCCTGTTCATTAACACGAAATCCTTTGCGGTGCTGCCGCTGTTCATTGTCATTCACGGGTTTGGTTACCTGCTATGCATGAAAGAGCCACGTGCGATCGAGCTGTGGATGCTGCGCATGAAGTGGGGCTATCGCTCGTGGAACCGCGCCTTCCACTCGTTCACTAATTCCTACGACGTATTCTAGGCTAACTTATGGGAATTGTTCTGCAGCCACTCAAGCGGCGTAAAGTATCCAAGGCAGCCGTGGCCGCGCGCGAGATATCGGCAGCGACATTCATTCCCTACGATCACCATTGGGACAAAGAAACCATCATCACCAAAGACCGTGAGCTGCTGCAGATCATCAAGATTGATGGGTTCTCGTTCGAGACGGCGGATGACGATGTCGTCGATATGAAAAAGATGGTGCGCAATTCGCTGTATAAATCAATGGCGGAAGGCACGTTCAGCATGTGGTTCCACATGGTGCGCCGCCGCCAGAGCGCTTACCCCGAGGGCAAGATGCCGCCCGGCTTTGCCAGCTACATGGATGATAAATGGCGCAAGAAACACCATTCCAAATCCTCGTTCATCAACGAGCTCTATATTTCCGTGGTGCGTAAGGACGACACCAAAGGGGCAGCCAAAATTGAAAGCCTGATGAACAAATTCGAGCAGCGCACCAACAAAGAGGCCGACGCGGTACAGCTGCAGGAAATGCATAAGGAGCTGCGCGAGGCGGTTTACCGTGTGCTTGCCACCTTCCGCGATTACGGTGCGCGGGTGCTAACTACGACGATGACTGAATCCGGGCCAATGTCGGAGCCGCTCGAGTTTCTGGGCCGCTTGGTCAATGGCGGCAGCGGCCAGCGCATGCTGGTGCCTACGATTGATATTGCCCATTACCTGCCAACCAGCCGTCTGTATTTTGGCAGCCGTGCGATTGAGATTCGCTCGGCCTTAGGCACGCGCTATGCCGCGATCGTGAGCATCAAGGAATATGCGCCGCATACGGCGGCGGGCATTATGGATGCGTTTTTGCAAATGCCGTTCGAGCTGACGGTCGCACAAAGTTATGCCTTCGAGAATCGCCAGGCAAATTTAGGCTCGATGCAGTTGCAGCAGCGGCGTATGGCCAACTCGAACGACCTTGCTATCAGCCAGGTGCGCGAAATTACTGATGCGCTCGATATGGCAATGTCCGGCCATATTGCGTTTGGTAAACACCACCTCACCGTGATGTGCATCGAGGATAACCTGAATGCGCTTGAGGCCGCGGTCTCGATGGTGATTGCTGAGCTCGTGAATGTGGGCATCAACCCCGTGCGCGAGAAGCTGATTTTAGAACAATGCTATTGGGCGCAGCTGCCTGCGAACAAGGAATTCATCGGCCGTGCAGCAAAAATCAACACGCTCAATATTGCTGGCTTTGCCGCCATGCATAACTACCCCGTGGGCAAGATTGCGGGCAACCATTGGGGTAATGCGGTGACGGTGTTCGATACCACTTCGGGCACGCCATTCTTCTTCAATTTCCACGCGCGGGATGTGGGACACACCACCATCATCGGCCCAA
>CAZOFC010000114.1:0-6711 GCA_964578965.1 uncultured Azospirillum sp. | reverse complement strand
GGGAGAGGGCTTGCCCGGCGCGCCATTCACGATTCACGATTCACCATTCACGAAGCTTCTTCCCCCCATCCATGGCGGCGCCGAGCGGGCCGATAGCGTGCGCGCGGGCCTTGCCGCACTCGCCGCGCATGCGCCGGATTATGTATTCATCCATGACGCCGCGCGGCCGTTCCTCAGTCAGGCAATGATTACGGCGCTGTGCCGCGGGCTCTCCCTCACCGAAGCGGTGCTGCCCGCGCTCGCCGTCGCCGATACCGTCCGCCGTTTCGAGGGCGGCACCTGGCACGAGGTCAGCCGCAAATCGCTCATGCGTATGCAAACGCCGCAGGTGTTTCCTTATTTGGCACTGCGTGCCATGATTGAGGGGGGTGAAACACGCGCTGTCGTCCCTCCCCCATTCGGGGGGAGGTTAGGAGGGGGGCGTTATGAATCTCCGCCGTCGCCGTACGCGCCCCCCCCCCCCCCCAACCCCCCCAGGGGGAGGGAGTAGCCCCACGGACGAAGCCGCGGTCTGGCTTGCGGCGGGCGGGCGCTTGCGCTATGTCGAGGGCCATGAGGAGTTACGCAAAGTGACCACGCCGGAGGATATCGCCTGGGCCGACGCCCATGCGCGGGGCATGAGCCGCACCGCCATCGGCATGGGCTATGATGTGCATGCGCTGATGCCCTCGGGCGATGCGGGCGTGATTCGCTTGGGCGGTATCGATATTGAATCGGCGCATAAACTCCACGGCCATTCGGATGCGGATGTGGTGCTGCACGCAATCGTCGATGCGCTGCTGGGTAGCATCGCTGCGGGGGATATTGGCAGTTTCTTCCCGCCCAGTGAGGCCAAATGGAAGGGCGCAAACTCCGCCATTTTCATCGAGGAGGCGCGGGCGCAAGTCGCCGCGCGGGGCGGCCTCATCCAACATCTTGATGTGACCATCATTGGCGAGCAGCCGAAAATTTCACCCCACCGCGACGCGATGCGCGCGGCGATTGCGGGCATGCTCGGCTTGCCGCTCACGCAGGTCAGCGTCAAGGCGACGACGACGGAAAAACTAGGCTTCACCGGCCGCGAGGAGGGCATTGCCTGCCACGCGCTCGCGACCGTCACACTGCCGCGGGAGGCCGCATGAAACGCCATTGCTTAAGCACCATGTATGGGGTGGGGCTGGTGCGCATTGCGCCGGGCACGTTCGGCTCGCTGGTGGCGGCTCTCTTGGCCTATCCGATCCTGCTGCTGCCGATGGGGTATGCCTGGCTTACGGGCGCAGCACTCGTGCTGTTACTCGTTGGCACAGTAAGCGCCTCGCGCTTCATGCGTGACCGCAACACCACCCACGACCCGAAGGAAATTGTGATTGATGAGTTGGTCGGCCAGTGGCTCACCTACAGCGTCTGGTATGGCATGCTCATTGCCATTGCGGGTAATATTCACGTCGCCAAACGGCTGCTGGATGAGGTTTCTGCCTCGCCACTTTATTTGGCGCTGGGCTTTGCGTTCTTCCGCCTGTTCGATATCGTGAAGCCGTGGCCCATCAGCTGGGCGGATCGACGCCTCAAGGGCGGTTTTGGCGTGATGTTCGACGATGTGCTGGCAGGGTTTGTCGCAGGCACGCTGCTTTATCTGGTCTATCTGTTCATGCCCTATTTCATGGGCCAGCTTGAGGTGAATCCGTAATAAAAACCGTCACCCCGTCGCATGACGGGGTCCCGCTTACGCAGTTAACAGCGGGATGCCGTGGTAAACACGGCATGACATAGGGAGAAGAAATGTTTTCGTCAGAGCTTATTATAAATGCCGAACAAGTGCTGCAGCAGATGCGTGCGCGCAAGCTGACGCTCACCACCGCCGAATCCTGCACGGGCGGCTTGCTTAGTGCGCTCATGACCGAAATTGCGGGTAGCTCGGATGTGTTCACCCATGGCTACATCACCTACGCCAACGCCGCCAAAACGGCGATGATTGGGGTGAGCGAATCACTCATTCACACCCACGGCGCGGTGAGTGAGCCGGTGGCCGTCGCCATGGCTGAAGGTGCGCTTAACAGCTCGGGCGCCAGCATCAGCGTAGCCATCACTGGCATTGCAGGGCCGGGCGGCGCAACCGCGAATAAGCCTGTAGGGTTGGTGCATTTCGCCAGCGCGCGTGTGAGCGGGGAGACGCTGCATAAAGCGCAGCAATTTTCAGGCGACCGCGATGCGGTGCGGCTGCAAGCTGTGAAGGCAGCGTTGGATTTGCTGCAATGCCAGTTTAACCACTAACCCTTCTTCTTCGCTAATTTCTCTGCCGCTTTCTTGGTGCGGAAAAATTTGGCTCCATCCGCATGCGCGGTCTGGATGCCGCGGGCACGTGCGAGCGCATCCGGCGCCACATCCTCAGTGATCACGGAACCCGCCGCTACCATCGAACCATCGCCGAGTGTGACCGGCGCAACGAGTGCGCTGTTGCTGCCAACAAACACGCCACGGCCAATGGTGGTTTTGTATTTGAGGTAGCCATCATAGTTACAGGTAATGGTGCCAGCACCAATGTTCGCGTCCTCACCCACGCTGGCATCTCCCACATAACTCAGGTGTGAAATTTTTGCACCGCGTGCAACATCCGCCGCCTTGAGTTCCACAAAATTACCAATGCGCACATCCGCACCTAGTGCGGTGCCCGGCCGCAGGCGGGCGAATGGGCCCACGCTGCTATTCGCGCCAATCACCGCTCCTTCGATATGCGAGAAGGCTTTGATATGCGCGCCAGATTCCACGCGCACACCACGCCCGAAATACACATTCGGCTCGATGATGACATCGGGTGCGATCACCGTATCGGCGGCGAAGAACACACTATCAGGGTCGATTAAGGTCACGCCTGCATCCATGAATGTTTGCCGCGCGCGATATTGAAAAATCGCTTCCGCCTGCGCCAGCTCACCACGCGCATTCACACCCAGCACTTCATCCGCATCGCCTTCAACGGCCACCGCCGTGTGGCCCGCCGCGCGGGCAAGGGCAACGATATCCGTCAGGTAATATTCTTTTTTCGCATTCTCGTTTTTCACCTGCGCCAGCAGCTTCCACGCGAGGCTACCGCGTATCGCCATCACGCCGGAATTGCATAATTCGATCGCGAGTTCGTCCTCGCTTGCATCCTTCGCTTCCACGATCTTTTCAAGCGTGCCGTCATCCGCCAACACTAAGCGGCCATAGGCGCCCGCCTCGTCGGGAATGAAGCCAAGCACCGCCACCGCGCATTTATCATCATCATTTATTGCATCGATCAGTTGCTGCAATGTCTCGGTGGTGATGAGGGGCGTGTCGCCGTAAAGCACCAGCAAAATGCCCTCCAGCTCGCCCAGCACTGGCTTGGCAGCAAGCACCGCGTGCGCTGTACCGTGCTGCTCTTTTTGAATGGCCACATCCACCTCACCGGCAATCTCGCGGCCGACATTCACTACCGCATCCATCCCCGGTGCGACCACCATCGCAATCGGTGCCGCACCGACATCAAGCGCACGGGCCACCACATGCCCCACCATCGGCAGGCGGGCCACCTCATGCATCACCTTGGGCAGGGCCGATTTCATGCGTGTACCTTTGCCTGCGGCTAAAATAACCGCGGCAATTTGGGTGGGTTGCTGTGCCATAGAAAACCTCGTGAATTTGCGCGGCAAGAGTGCTATGCTGCGGCCCGTTAGTCAAGGAGAGCATATGTTGGAAGCCGTTTTAGCAATCATCTGTGGCGTGCTGTGCATTGGTATTTTTATCCTGTGGCGCGGTAAGGCGAGTGCGGAGCTCATGCTGCGCAATGCCCTCATCGCCCGCGCGGCAGCGGAGGCGTCACTTGCGAACAGCGAGCGTGCACTGAGCGAAGCCGATGCACAGCTAGCAACTACCAATAGCGAGCGCGAGGCAATGCGCGAGAAGCTCACCGCAAGCGAGAAAAACGAAGCACTTGCGAACCAAAAGCTCGAAGGGATGGAACTACGCTTGAAGGATTTTGAACTGCTCAAAACCCAGTTCGAGCAATATGCCAAATCTGCCGCACTCACCACTGGGCAGGAGCTTTCAAGCAAGCTATTGGCCGATGCCCAGCGCGAGCGCGAGGCCGCGCAAAAACAACAAGCCGTTGAGCGGGAAACAACCTACAAGCAGTTCGAGAATTTCAGCAAATTAGCTAGCGAACAACTCATGCAAAAGCAGCAGGAGCTGGCAACGGCCCTAGGTGCCGTGCAAGGCCAAATGAACGATTCAAAAACCCAACTGGCTACGCTGGTGCGGGCGATGCAAAACCCTATCGGTGCAGGGGCCGAGGGTGAGATTGTGATGAGCAATATTTTGCAACAGCATGGCTTCACGCAAGGGGTGGATTATGAGTTGCAGGTGCATCTGGCCGCCGAGGAGGGCACGCTTCGCCCCGATTGCGTGATTTACCTGCCGCATAGCCACGCCATCATTGTCGATTCAAAAGCCAGCCAACATATTTTTGCGTTATTTCGCACCGAGGGCACGCCCGAGTTCGACGCGGCCTTCAAGGAAATTCAGGCCACCATGCGCGCCCATGCCAAGGCGCTGGGCAGCAAAACCTATCAAGACAGCTTGCGCAAATTGAAGAACCGCCATGGCGCACCCATCACCCGCACCACACTCGTCATGTTCATCCCGAACGATGAGGTGGTGACGCGCCTGATGCACAAGGACCCCAACCTCATGGATTACCTGCGCACGCATGACATTGTGCTTGCTGGCCCTGTCACGCTCTCTGGGATTTTCCTTACCGCACGGGCGCTGGTGCGCGAAGCCAAGCAGGTGGATGAGCACCATGCGATCATCGAGCTGACGAGCGAGTTGATGAGTGATTTTATCACCAGCCTGGGCTATGCCGAGGATGTCATCAAAGGCATCAGCAACAGCGCGAAAGCCTATGACAAGTTCGGCGGCAGCTTGCGCAATGCACTCGCCAAAATGAAACGCCTCAGTGCGAAGGGCGTGAAGCCTGCTAAAAACAAGGCCATCCCTACCGGCATTGCGCGCTATAGCCTGCACCGCGAGGACGATGTGATCCAAGGCGAGGTCGAGGACATCAGCGACCTGCCGACGTTGGTGCAATTACCGAAGGATGCGGCGTAAGTATGGGTAGATTGGTTTTGCAATGAAAATCAGCATAATAGCTGTCACGCTGAGACGCGTGTGACGGTTCCATGACGGTGCGTTTTTAACCCAACTGTCACATCCATCGCCCCAAGATTCCGCTATACTGCGAGTGTAAAAGCGTAGGCACATACGCAAGCAGGTAGGGTGGTGAGCATGGAATACCACAGCTTTGAGCAAGGGTTGCGCGCACTTGCCAGTCATCAGACGGGCAAGGAGATGTTCTTTGGCCCTCTCTGCGTAGGCCTGACATCAGCGACTGGCGAACAACTCCCATTTTTGCAGCTAGCAAACCATCATCTGACATTGAGCGCCGATGAAGCTTTGGGTTTGAATCATATCGTGCTGGATTGCGAACGGTACAATCATATCGGCACAAAATTTTCCATGAGGATTGAGTTCACTCGCGAAGATAGCGGATGGGTGATCAAACAATGGCTGCCAGTCTCACACTCTAAATTGCGCGACCCAATATACAAAGAATATGAGATGCTCTGGCCAAAGCAGACATTGAATCCCACGCCACCATCACCAGAAGTTGCGGTATCGCTTGGCAATTGGCGTGTCAGTGAGCGAGAGATCGAAAGAGACAAAAACTCCGTTGGCACCATGCTTGCGGGTGAGCGTCAGTATTGCGGAAAGCAAGGAATGCAAAACATTCCCTTCCTGCACGAGTCCGCATTCAAGCGCTAATAACTCACCCGCGCGCTCAGGGCAGCGCTTAGGGTGCCATCATCCATATAATCGAGCTCGCCACCCATGGGGATGCCTTGTGCAAGGCGGGTAATGGTAACGGGCAGGTTGGCCAAGCGCTCGGCGACATAATGTGCGGTGGTTTGCCCCGCCATGGTGGCCGAGAGTGCTAAAATCACTTCCTTAACGCCCGCCGCCTCGACCCGCACAAGCAGCGGCTCAATTCTGAGCGCATCCGGCCCGCGCCCATCCATCGCCGAGAGTGTGCCACCGAGCACATGGTAGCGGCCACGAAATGCGCGGCTGCGCTCCATCGCCCACACATCCGCCACATCCTCGACTACCAATATCGTACCATTGTCGCGTCGTTCATCCATGCAGATGCTGCAGGGATCACACTCATCAAGCGCGCCACACATGCTACAAGTTTTTACATGCATGAGCGCTGCCTCAAGCGCCTTGACGAGGGAGGGAATACGCTGCTCGCGCTGGCGCAGCAAATTGAGCGCGAGGCGGCGCGCCGAACGCGGGCCAACCCCTGGCAACTTCGCCAGTTCAGCAACGAGGGTATCAATGGTGGTGGGGGACATAAGGGTTACGGTGAGTGGTGAATTGCGGTAGTGAGCATGCGTAGCCTTCCATGGCGAGCCGCGTTAGCGGCGGGGTCAGCGAAGTGAAGGGGCGAAGGGCCCCTTCAAATTACAGCTAAAACGGCAGCTTCATGCCCGCGGGCAGGTTAAGGCCACTTGTTACCGCGCCCATCGCATCTGCCATGGCGCTGTCGGCCTTCGCTTTCGCATCCTTGTGTGCGACCATGATGAGGTCCTCAAGCATGTCTTTTTCATCGGCATTCAACAGGCTGGCATCAAGTGCAATCTTGGTCATTGCACC
>CAZOFC010000113.1:0-6713 GCA_964578965.1 uncultured Azospirillum sp. | reverse complement strand
TCCTTAACCTGAGATCCTTTAAGCCTATGAAACGGTGCTTGCCGGTTCGGCGACGCGTATCATTGAAATGTTCGAGCGCGAACAGGCGCACCGCCACCAATGGGAATATCGTGCACTGAGGGTGCATCAGGTTTCTACGTTGCTGGGGCAGGCGCTCGGGTTTTTGATTGCGGTGGCGATTTTTGCCTCGGCAACCATCATCGGCATGTCGGGCAATGCCACGGCAGGAGCGATGATCTGGGTGTTTGGTATGGGCATCGTGACGATGGCGGCGGTGGTCTGGTGGTATGCGAAGAGCCTGGGTCAGCGACCATTATTTGCGCGCCCAGCGATGCGCACGAATTTCCGCCCTGAAAAGCCAGCGCAGGACGAATAACCCTCTTTTATTCACGGTAATATTATGAAAACAGCGAGCACGCTGATTGCGTGCGCACGCCAGTTGATTGGCGTGCGCTTTGCGCATCAGGGGCGGACATCTGATGGGCTTGATTGCCTTGGATTACTGCTATTTGCAGCAAAGAATGCAGGAATTACCTTGAATGGCCTGACCCCTGATGCACTGGATGTGCCGCATTATGGCATGCGCCCGGATGCGCAGTTGCTGCGGCAAAAGCTCGATACTTATTTGATGCCGCTTGCGCCTCACGCAGTGTCAGCTGGTGATGTGGTGTTGCTGAAAGTGGATGGTCTGCCACAGCATCTGGCCTTGCTCACAGATTACCCGATGAAGGGAGAGCTTGGGATGATCCATGCCTATGCACCATCACGCGCGGTCGTCGAGCATCGTTATGATGCGCATTGGCGCAAGCAGACATACCTTGCCTACCGCCTGCCTAGCATTGCTGGGGCATAGCGCTTGCTATTGCCATTTTGGCCTTCGCGCGCAAAGGAGCGCAGTTTTTAAGCAAATCATTTGGGACTGGAGTTACGAATGTCATCCAACATTCTTCAAATTACTGGGCAGGTGGTGGGCGCTGCCGTTGGCGCGCAGTTTGGCGCCCCACAGCTTGGAGCAGCGATTGGTGGTAGTATTGGGAATGGCCTGAGCGGCACGAGCAAGCACACGTTCGAAGGTGCGCGCCTTGAGACCTTAGCGGTGCAGACCTCGACCTATGGACGGATGATTCCGATGGTGTTTGGCTCGGTGCGCATTGCGGGCAATGTCATCTGGTCGCGCCCGATTAAAGAAATTGCCTCGACTACTACCACGCGTACGGGGGGAAAAGGCGGTGCCGGGGGAAGGCGCACCAGTAATGCGAGCACGACCTATAGTTATTATGTCACGCTTGCCATTGCCGTATGCGAAGGGGAAGTGACGCGGATTAACCGTGTCTGGGCAGATGCGCAACTGCTGGATTTAAGCCAAGGGGTGTACCGGATTTATAAGGGCAGTGAAACGCAGTTGCCCGACCCACTTATCGAGAGTTTTGAGGGGGTCGGTAGAACGCCAGCTTACCGTGGATTAGCTTATATTGTTATTGAGGATTTCCCGCTAGCGAGTTTTGGCAATCGCATCCCGAATTTTAGTTTTGAGGTGACACGCCGCGCGGCACAGGTGGATGTGGGGAATGCGCCCGTCGAATCACTGGTGAAATCCGTGATGCTGTTGCCTGGATCCGGCGAGTTTGTGTACGACACCCAGGCGGAATATAAAATCAGTGGCAGCAGCGCTGGCGGAAATGTGCTGCAAAGCGGTTACCAGATACCGCTGAACTTGCACACGGCTGAGGGTAAAGCGAATGTGCTTGTGGCTCTTGATCAGATGCAGGAAACGTTCCCGAACCTTGAATGGGTTGGGCTTGTCGTCAACTGGTTTGGCACCAGTATGGATATCGCGACCTGTGAGATCTGGCCATGTGTGGAATATCAGACCGGTGGCATCAACACCCCGGATGACTGGCAGGTCGCAGGGCTGACGCGCGCGACTGGCCGCCAGATTGGTAGCGATGGCAGCCAGCTGCGTTATGGCGGCACGCCGGATGATGGTAGTATTGTGCGCTTGCTTACTGAATTGCGTGCGCGCGGGCTGAAAATTTTTCTCTATCCGCAGCTATTGATGGATGTGCCGGGTAAGCCATGGCGCGGCTTTCTGACGGGTAGCGCTAGCCAAGTGACCAATTTTTTTACCAAGGCGCGCGGCTACAACAACTACATCATGCATTATGCGAACCTCGCGGCTGGTAAGATTGATGCCTTTGCCATCGGCACCGAAATGCGCGACCTGACCGAGATTACGAGCAGCGCGGGGGTATTCCCTTCGGTTGGCCAATTCATCTCGCTTGCTGCAGCGGTGAAAGGGGTGCTCGGCGCGGGTGTAAAAGTCACCTATGCTGCGGACTGGTCGGAGTATCATCACACGGATGGTGGTTGGTATCACCTCGACCCTTTATGGGCGTCGCCGCATATCGATATGGTCGGGATTGATGCGTATTTCCCGCTGACCGATGGGGTGCAGACAGGGTACGACATCGCAGCGATTCGCGCGGGTTGGACCTCGGGCGAGGGCTATGATTTTTACTACACCGATAGCACTCGCACCGCACAAGCGCCGCTTAGCCAAGAATATGCGTGGAAGAATATCAGCTGGTGGTGGAACAATACGCATACTAACCCCGGTGGGGCAGTGACCCCTTGGGTGCCACAGAGCAAGCCGATCTGGTTTGCGGAATATGGGTTTGCCAGTGTGGATGGCTCGACGAATGAGCCCAACGTGTTCATCGATGCTAGCACAAGCGCGAGTGCCTACCCACGTTTCTCGCGTGGCCGGGTGGATTTTGTTGCCCAGCGCGTGGCGATTGCGGCAACCGAAGCCGAGTGGATGAACAGCACCATGGTGACGCAGCGCTTTTTATGGACATGGGATGCCCGGCCTTACCCGCATTGGCCGGATTTGACCAATGTATGGGCGGATGGCGCCAACTGGGTGACCGGGCATTGGGTGCAGGGGAAACTGGGTGCGAGCCATGTTGGTGCGGTGGTCGAGCAGATTGCACGCCGCGCCGGACTAAGCGATGCACAAATCAATACCAGCCAATTGCAGATGCAGGTGGATGGATTTGTGATTAATGAGCGTGTGACGGCGCGCGCCGCCATCCAGCAGCTGATGCAGGCCTATTTTTTCACTATCCGCGAAACTGGCGATGCATTGGTGGCGATTCTGCGAGATGCGAGCGTGGATGCTACGATTGACGCCCGTGAATGCATTGAGCAGCGCGCGGGTGACCAGCAGGTGCCTTATGTGGTGACCCGGCAGGAAGATTTGATTTTGCCGCAGCGTCAGGAAATACACTTCCTAAACCGCTTGCAGCGCTATGAGGCCAGTGTGCAAAGTGCTGAACGCGGCACACAGGACGCCACTGAAACAGTCGCACTGCGCTTGAGCTTGGTGCTTGCTGAGGTGCATGCTCGCGCGATTGCGGAGACGATGCTGGCCGATCGTTGGGCAGAGCGTAGCGTGGTGACGCTTCAGCTGCCGCTTTCCTACGCAACGCTAGAGGTGGGCGATGTCATTTTGTTGAATGATGGGCTGTTGAGCCATCGTATTCGCCTGACGCAAGTGCAGATTGGCCGCCCGGGTATTGTGAAGATGACCGGTGTTCTTGATGCCTCGGAGGGACGTGATGGCTATATTGCGCCAACGATTGGCAGTAATGGGGGATTGGTATTGCCCAATCCAAGAACCCAACTTGAGATTCTCGACATCCCCGCACTCCCAACCGATACGCAGGATGCACTAACACTGCGCTTTGCGGCTACGGGTATTTCGGAAGGGTGGCGCGGCGCAACCTTGGTGCGAGTCATGCCAAGCGGGGACGATGAAATACTGGCGAGCATTGATCGGCCAGCCACCATTGGCAGTGCACTGAATGCACTGCCCGCCGGGGTGGCACAGCAATTTGATGAAGCAAATAGCGTCGATATTGCACTGCTCGGAAATGCGACTCTGGCAAATGCGCTTGAGTTGAGCGTGCTTAATGGCAGCAATGTTGGCTTACTTGGCAGTGAAATCATTCAATTTAAGAATGTGACACAGCTAAGCGCTGGCATTTATAGGCTTAGTGGGCTTCTACGCGGACGACTTGGGACGGAACATGCAATTGCAACGCATGTGATTGGGGAGCGTTTTGTTTTGCTGGATGAGGCGATTGTGCCTGTGGTTCTGCCAGCGGGAAACGTAGGCCAGAGCTGGACGATTCGTGCAGTGACGTATGGCGATTCACTGAATAATGGCTTAGAAAGCAGTTTTACGATTACGGCAGAGAGTTTGAAACCCTTAAGCCCTGTATTGCCACTCGCTCGAAAAAATATGCCTAGTGGCGACATCACCATTTCGTGGGTTAGGCGGGCGCGAATTGATAATGGCATGCGCGATTATGTGGATGTGCCGTTAATGGAGCAAGCCGAGCTTTATGACCTCGAACTGATGAGTGGCAGCACGGTGGTTCGAAGCTGGCGTCTAGCCACGCCGATAGTGACATATACTGCGGCACAGCAACTGGCTGACTTTGGTATAGCGCCAATAAGCCTATCCGTTCGTATCACGCAGGTTTCAGCATTGGTTGGCCCTGGTGAGCCCTTGATAGGGACGATACCGGTGCAGTAGCCTCTAGGCCACTGACACTAGTTGCCAAGGAGCTTTGCTTTAGCGGCGGTGAACTCTTCGGGTGTTAAATGTCCAGCCGCTTTTAGCTGGGCGAGGCGTTCTAGCTCGTTAAGCAGCTCATTTTGAGACAAGCTACCGGATTGTGACGCGGTGCGGTGCGCATTGGTTGCTGTTGCAGCCAGTTCATGCACCATCAGGCGTTTGTATTTATCCATCGCGTCCTGCACGGTGCGCACAAATGGGGCGACTGAGCTTTTAAGCACCAGGCCAATATTCATTGAGGCCGCACCATCCCATACGCGGATGGTGCCAAAGGCAATGCCAAAACTGGAATTGATGGACTGAATCCGGTCGAGATTGAGTTGGATTTGATCAAGGCCAAAGAACATGCCGCGGTTGAGGAACAGCACACGGCGGTTGGTGCACACAGCAAGCCAGGTGCGGTTATTCATGTAGCCCGACGTAAGCGCAAGGATGTGCTCGTTATCGATCAATATTTTCGGCAGGTAGCGAATTTCTTTGCGCGTATAAAAAATATAGCGGTGCGGCAGCGCCTTAATTTCCTGCCAGATTTCTTCCAGTGTGCGCATTGAGACCTCGTTTCAAGAGCAGCGATTCGTCGCTGTGTTGCGCAGAAAATATCATTCTTTCATTCGAATCACCACCTATTTTGAGGCATCTCATGGCGATAACACAAAACCTTGGCATCACGCTGGTTGAGCAGGCGCAAGCGCAAAAAGAAGTGACCATTAATCAGGCATTCTCGGTATTGGATGCGTTTGTTGGCAGGTCGGTCGTGGATAAGGACCTTGCCACCCCGCCTGCCTCACCCACGCCGAGCGCCATGTATATTGTGGCGGCGAGCCCGACTGGCGCTTGGGCAGGCAAGGCCACATATCTTGCGTATTTTGATCAGGTATGGCGGTTCATTGCACCACAAGCCGGCATGAAGGTGTATGTGCAGGATGAGGCACTGGAGTACCAGTTCATCGGTAGCGCATGGAGTGCATTGACAGCCGGCAGTGGAGATATGGCGAAGGCTGTCTATGATGCGGCCAATATTAATCAACAGCTGGTGGGGCTCGCGGCTACGCAAACCCTGACCAATAAAACCATCAGCGGTGCAAACAATACCCTAACAGTGCGGCTTGGCAGCGATGTTACGGGGAATTTGCCGGTGACAAATCTTGCTTCTGGAACCGGCGCCGATGCGACAACCTTCTGGCGTGGGGATGGGACTTGGG
This sequence comes from uncultured Azospirillum sp., assembly GCA_964578965.1. Taxonomy (GTDB): domain Bacteria; phylum Pseudomonadota; class Alphaproteobacteria; order Rickettsiales; family UBA3002; genus QFOX01. The sequence goes on along the minus strand of CAZOFC010000113.1, from coordinate 866 downwards.
CAACGCCAGCAGGTGGTGGTGGCGGTAGTGGAAATGTGGTGGGTGCTGCAACGACCACTACGAATGCGATTGGTAAATGGGGAAATACGACGGGTACATCACTTGTCAATTCCGGTGTTTTAATCGATGCGAGCAACAATATATCAGGCGTGGGCACCCTCAGTTCAGGGGCACATATTGTCACTTCAAATGGTGCGCAGGCGTTGGTAGCCGGGGCAACTGGCGCGACCAACCCAGCCTTTACCGTGGATGCCAGCACGGCCTCTAGCGCGACGGGGCTTCTGGTTAAATCTGCCGCGGCAGCGGGTGGATTAGCGCTCAGTGTACAATCCTCCGGCGCCAATGAGAACCTTACGGTGAACGCGAAGGGAACGGGCACGATTACGCTTGGAAGTGTCTCGACTGGTGCCATTACGTTGTCACGTGCTACCACCATTTCAGGCGCGCTCACGCAAACAGGGGGTGCATCGAGCTTTACTGCATCAGCATCCTCGACCGCGGCAACCGTGCGCTACGGTGTGACTGGAGCTGCGGATACAGCCCTTACCGCCTCAACCGAAGCGCCGGGCGTGTATTTCAACCTTGGACAGGTACGTCAGCATGCAACGGGTGCGCTGACACTGCAACGCGACTATCGTATCACTCCATCGACACATGCGTTTGTAGCGGCAAGCACGCTCACCGACGCCTATGGTGCATTCATTGATGGGGCGCCGATTGCGGGGACGAATGCGACAATTACCAATAGCTACTCGCTGGGCCTTGGCGGGCGTGCTCTTGGCGCTGGGGTAACCAATAGTTATGGCCTGATTGTCAATCCCAACACCGGCGCTACCAATAATTTTGGTTCCTGGCTCAGGGGGATT
>CAZOFC010000112.1:0-6794 GCA_964578965.1 uncultured Azospirillum sp. | reverse complement strand
AGCTTTTTCGTGAATGGCAAAAAACTGGATGTGCCGAGCATCGAGGGCTTCCGCGAGGCTATCAATGTGGCCCAGCCGGCCTCGAAATAAGCCATTTTTTTGAATCATTAACACCCCACATTCCTTGCTTGACAGGTGGGGGCCTCATCCATAGATTGCGCGCGCCATGCGGGACGACGAAAAACAGCAGCCCATCACGCTTGAAACGCTCAACGCGAATCTCGATGCAGTGAAGAAGTTGCAGCCTGAAGTCAACACGCAGAAAAAGTTACCGGGGGATGCGGCGCGAGGCGCGATCGATTTTGCCTCGGCAACCGCGGTGGGCAGCGTGCTCGGTTACGGGTTCGATGCCTGGCAGGATACTATGCCCTGGGGCTTGTTGGTGGGGTTACTCATCGGCACCGCAGCGGGGCTGAAACTCATGTTCGCCGAAGAGGCACGCGCCCAGAAGCGCGCAGCCGAAAAAGCGAAACAGACTAACGACTAACCGGTAGAGACTGACATTGGCTGCTGAACATACAGAACACGGACCACTCCACCAGTTCCTGGTCAACCCGCTTTATGAACTGCCCGAGTTCTATGGCATCGATATCAGCATCACCAACTCCGCGCTGTTCATGCTGCTCGCGGTATTCGTCACCACCGTGCTGTTCGTCGTTGCGATGCGCAAGCGCGCCACCATTCCTGGCCGCGCACAATCGATGGCAGAAATCACCTACCAATTCGTCGAAGGCATTCTTGAAGAGAATGTCGGCCACGAGAGCAAGAAATACTTCCCATTCATCTTCACACTGTTCCTCTTCATTCTGGCGATGAACCTGCTTGGCATGCTGCCGTATTCGTTCGCGCCCACCAGCCATATCATCGTTACCTTCGGCCTTGGCGCCACTGTGTTCGTGATGATCACGCTGATTGCCCTCATCAAAAAAGGGCCGATTGGCTTCATCAAACACTTCATTCCCGAAGGGCTGCCATTCTTCATTGTACCGCTCATGCTGGTCATCGAGATGGTTTCTTACCTGTCGCGTCCGTTCAGCCTCGGCATTCGTTTGGCCGCGAATATTGCTGCCGGTCATACGCTGATGAAGGTGATTGCCGCATTTGTTTTTCCACTGGGCCTATTTGGTGTCTTGCCAATCGCGTTTCTCATGTTTATGACGGGCCTCGAAATTTTCGTCTCGATACTGCAAGCCTATGTGTTCACCCTTCTTTCTTGCATGTATCTGGGCGAGGCACTCTCGGATCACCACTAACCTGACTACCCTTATTCATTCGTTCACTTTTGGAGTTAATTATGGAAATGCTTGCACTTAAATATATCGGTATGGGCCTTGTTGCACTGGGCATGATGGGCGCTGCGATCGGCGCTGGCATGATCTTCAGCGGTGCGGCGCAAGGTATTGCGCGCAACCCATCGGCCGAAGGCGCCATCCGTAAGATCGCCATCCTTGGCGTAGTATTCGCGGAGTTCATGGGCCTGCTCTCGTTCGTACTGGGCATCATGATTCTGGGCGGCAAATAACTCTCCCATCGAAAGCACATCCATGAAGCGTTTGCGTCATAGTCTCTGGGTTGTCTCACTCGCGTTCGCGGCTACTGCTGCGCGCGCCGAGGATGGCATCCCCCAGATGGACCCAACCTGGTTCGCCAATCAGCTCTTCTGGTTGGCGATCAGCTTCGTGGTGCTGTTCGTGCTGGTCTCAAAGGTCATTGCCCCATCGGTTGCATCGACACTTAATGCACGTGAAACTGCGATTCGTGATGCGATTGAACAAGCGGAGTTTGCGCGCAGTGAAGCGCAAGCCACGCAAGGGGTTGCAGCACATGCGGGGCAAAGTGCTCGCGCTCAGGCCGCCGAGTTGATGGCCCAAGCACAAGCCGAATCCTCGCGTGATGCAGCCACGGAGCTTGCCAAACTCGACCATGAGCTTGAGCGTAAAGCGAGCCATGCGGATGCCGTGCTTGATGATGCATTGGCCAAAGCCCATGCCGGGGTTGAGGCTGCGGCACAGCAACTGGCAGAAGCCATGGCCTCACAATTGCTCGGGGTTTCCGTCGGGCAGGCCGTGGACGGGCCTAAACTCAAACTTGCCAAACGCTAGGGATTGATTGTGAGCGAAGCGACAACCAGCACTGAATCAACGCACGAAACCAGCACCGAAATTGGCCACGACGTAGCGCCTTCCGCGACGGAGACCTTCCTGCGCGATCCGGCAAGCTGGGTATTGGTCTCGTTCGTGGTGTTCATGGCACTGGTGGTGCGTTATTTGCTGCCGATGCTCGGCAAAATGCTTGATGGGCGCGCTGAAAAAATCCGTGACCAACTCGAGCAAGCAACCCGCCTGCGTGAGCAAGCGCAAGCACTGCTTGCGACCTATAAAGCCGAGCAAGAAGCGCTTCTGAAAGAGGCCGAGCATATCATCGCCGCCGCAAAGGAAGATGCAGCAGCACTGCGCGCCAACGCTGCTGAAGAGCTCAAAACTGCTCTGGATCGCCGCGCCCAACAAGCCAAAGAGAAAATTGCCCGCGCAGAGGCAGAAGCCATCAGCAGCATCCGAGAGCGCATCATTACCACCGCGAGCGACAAAGCACGCGATTTGCTTGCTAGCCACGTCAGCACCGAGACGGAAGCTGACGCTCTTGCCCGCGCACTCAGCGCCATAGAACAACAGGTTCATTAGGCACTGTTAGCTAATTCTAAGTGATTGCGCCATGCAGTTTATTTAGATGAAGAGCAAAGAAAATTCGCAGCAGCGTAGCGGGACTACGGTGCAAGAATTTTTTGTAGCTATTCATCAAAATAAACCATGGCCCTGCGGGTTGCGGCAAAAATCGCCGCTCGCTGCGTTGAAATGGGTTTATGTAGAATGGCTACATCGCACCCATTTCGCCTTGCGAATCAACGATTTTTTCCAGCAACGCAACCGCTTAGAATTAGCTAACAGTGCCTAGCACTTCCCAATAGTTTTTCTAAGCGTGGCCGCTATAGTTGCGCCATGATGCTTCGTGTTTCCTTTTTTCTTAGTCTGCTTTTTATTTCTGGCCCGGCACTGGCGGGCGCGTGGCTGCAGCCCAAGGGTAAGGGGTTATACATTGAGCAGGCGCGCTACTTCACCAGCACTGGCTTTTTCGATGTGGATGGCCAGAAGCAATCGCAACCGCGCTTCACCAAATACGAGTTTCAGCCTTATGTTGAATATGGGGCGACGGATTGGCTCACCATCGGCGGAACGGCGTTTTTGCAGCGCGTTGGCCAATCCGGCCAGCATAATAACGGCATTGCCGACCCTGAGATTTTCGCACGAAGCGTGATTTGGCGGGATGAAACACAGCTGATTTCCCTCCAGCCGATGGTTAAATTTGCAAGCGCGTTTCGTGATAGTGGCACCCCACGCGGTGGCCAGAAAAGCACCGACGCCGAGCTTGCCGTGCTGTACGGGCGCAACTTCACCCTGTTCAGCCCCAATGATTACCTCGATACGCGTGTGGGCTACCGTGTGCGCAGCAATGGCCGCACTAATGAATGGCGTAATGATACCGCGATCGGCCTGAATGTGAGTGAGACCGTTCAAATCATTCCCGCAATTCGTAGCATTGTCGCGACTGACCTCACGGAAGCCAGCGCATTCAGCCAGAACGGGGATCTCGATGCCTCTTCCCTCACCGCCGAAATCGGTGGGCTTTACCGCCTGAATGACGATGCGTGGGTGCAAGCCGCGTTCAGCAAAGTGGTGACAGGCATCCAAACAGGCGATGGCTATGCCCTCTCCGTCGGTTATGCGCAGCGGTTCTGACATGATGGCAGCGACACACACACGCTTAGGGGATATTTTGGTGGCGCAGGGCGCGCTCACCCGCGACCGGTTGGAGCAGGCCTTGCGCGCCCTGCATGGGCGCATGGGCTACGCCCTCAATGCCCTTGGCTTTATTGATGGGCGCGCATTGGCACGCGCGGTGGCCGAGCAGCATGGCCTGCCGCAGGTCGATCTTACCGCAACCACGCCCGATGCTCGGCTCTTTGCGGTGGCGGATGTGGCGCTTTACATCGCCTACCACTTCATTCCACTGCGTCGCGACGCACAGGGCCTCACACTCGCCACCAGCGAGCCAAGCGCCGCCCTTGATGCCTTTGCCCGCGCGCATTACCGCTGCGACATCACCTACGCCATCACCACAGCACGCGAGCTGCACGGTTATTTAAGCACCCGCGCCTCGACCGTCAGCACGCGCAAGGCGCGGCTCATGCTGCGTCGTCAACACCCAGGCATGGGGGCGGATCGTATTTTGCTCACGCACCAATCGCGTGGGCTTGTGATACTCTTCCTTGGCCTGCTTGCAGCCGCCATCCTTGCGCCGCAAACTTCATGGTATGCGCTGCTCATCGGCTGCAATCTTTTCTATGCCACGACCCTCATCATCAAACTTGTTTTCTATGTAAAGGGCATCCGCGCCGCCCGCGAGCAGGACAAGGCCGAGCAAGCCTTGGCGCATGAGGCTGCCGCGCTCGATGAAGCGCAGTTACCCACCTATTCCATTTTGGTGCCGATGTATGGCGAGAGCAGTGATGTGATGGCGCGGCTGATTGCCAGCATCGGCGCGCTCGATTACCCGAAAGAAAAACTCGACGTGAAGCTGATCCTTGAGGCCGATGACACCGCATGCCTTGCGGCTTTAAAGGCTCTTCACCCCCCGGCCTATATGGAAATCATCGCCGTGCCCCCCTCGGCCCCGCGCACAAAGCCCAAGGCCTGCAACGTGGCCATGCAACGGCTGCGCGGCGAATATACCGTCATCTATGATGCCGAGGACGCCCCCGCCCCCGACCAGTTGAAGCGCGCGCTGGTGGCGTTCGCCAATGGCCCTGAGACTCTCGCCTGCGTGCAGGCTCGCCTGAACTATTATAACCGCAATGAAAATACCCTGACCAAAATGTTCGCGCTCGAATATAGCGCCCTGTTTAGGCTGCTGCTGCCTGCACTCGAGCGGTTGGGCCTGCCTATTCCCCTCGGTGGCACCAGCAACCACCTCAAAACCGCTGCCCTCAAAGCCGTCGGCGGGTGGGATGCGTTCAACGTCACCGAGGATGCGGATCTAGGCATCCGCCTCGCCTATATGGGCTACACCACCCGCACCCTACCCTCGCTCACACTCGAGGAATCGCCCATCACATACTCCGCATGGATGAAGCAGCGCACGCGCTGGATCAAAGGCTATATCCAGACATGGCTGGTTTATACCCGCGACACCTTACTGCTCAAAGCGCGCCTGGGCATGGCGGGCTATTATGGCTTTCAGTTCTTCATCGGCGCCCCGGCTTTAACCTTCCTGCTCGCGCCGCTGTTTTGGGTTGCCTTTATCCTCTCGCTCACGGGTGCGTTTGGCAACAGCCTGCCGATGTGGCTGCAACTGACTTGCGCGTTTTCCTTCATCGGTGGGGTGCTCAGCCACTGGTTATTTGCCCGCACGGTGGTGGCCCTTGAGGGCTGGACATCGATGGGCCGTGCCTTTGCGCTCTATCCGTTTTACTGGCTGCTTCATTCCGTGGCTGCTGCGCGGGCGCTGTGGCAACTCATCACCGCCCCGCATTATTGGGAAAAAACCGTGCATGGGGTGAGTAATAGCTTCACCGCCGAGGGGCTTTACCCCGCCGCCGTCTTCACCAGCGATACGCTGGTCGGTACCCTGGTTGGCAGCCTATCCAAGCGCGGCGCAGCTCGTGAGCCGACTGCACAGGGGTAAACCTTTGAATCATTTCCTATTTCCAGCTGTGCATGAAAGCCGCCCCTCACAGCACATTTCACGGTTGACAGTGCATGGTTCGGCGGCTAGAAGGCATGCCTCTTCACGCCATACGGGTATTATTATGAAAGTTCTCAGCTCGCTCAAATCCGCCAAAAAGCGCGACAAAAACTGCCGCGTGGTGCGCCGTAAGGGCCGCTTGTATGTGATCAATAAGCAAAACCCACGCATGAAAGCGCGTCAGGGCTAGTTGCTGATTGAAGGGGATCTTATCCCTTTCGTGCCTGCGGCACTGACCTTTGCCCTGCGTGCTCTCCACGGAAGCCAACGCATGACTTTTACCTTTTAAATCTTCCCAGATGTGCGCGCCACTAAGCTAATGATTGAAGGCCACACAGCATGAATGATGAAAAAAGCACCGGCTCTCTCTCCAAAGAAGCGCATCGCCGCTCGTTCGCCAAGGCAGTCAGCTGGCGTCTGCTTGGCAGCATCGACACCTTTCTCATCAGCTGGATTATTACCGGCCACCCGGTGACCGCAGCAGCAATCTCCGGCGTTGAGGTCTTCACCAAAATCTTTTTATTCTATGGCCATGAGCGTATCTGGTCGCGCATCCGCTGGGGGCGTAAGGGGTAGTCATCTCGTGAATGTACCGCTTAAGGCATAGCGAGCTCACGCGAACTACATTACCATTGTAATAGCTGCAGCGTGCGGCGGTTCCGCTGCAACGACTATTAATTGCATACGCAATGAATTGTCTCGCTACAGTCATACACGGGCAATGTATCGCCATTTTCGCAATCTCGCGCACCGCACCCGCTGGTTTCCTGGGTCACGACCTGACGCACGCTGCCCGATGCGCATTGGCTGGCATCACACACGCATGGACTATGATAGACTGCGCCCCAGAGCCCGTTAAAACACACTAAGTCTTCATTGCAGGTTGATATTTCAGCGCCTGCAGGTGCGCCGCCACCGCCATTGCACGGGCCTGAGCCACATTTTTCCCAATAGCCGCCACCTGCATGCCCTTGCAGCCCGGCATTACAGTTGCC
>CAZOFC010000111.1:0-6805 GCA_964578965.1 uncultured Azospirillum sp. | reverse complement strand
CGCAGGTCGTGTCGGCCCCCACCCCAACCCTCCCCCTGCTGGGGAGGGGGTGACCGAGCCAGTTCAGCTCCTTGATAGAAAATTCCTTTTGCGCCAGCGCCTCACGCGGACCAACCATGACGCGCTTATTCACCGCATCGAGCTTGACCACATAGAGCGGCTCGCCGCTGCCACCACCAAGGCCTTTGCGCTGGCCAATCGTGTAATGAATAATGCCCGCATGCGCGCCGAGCACTCGGCCATCGATATGCATAATCTCACCCGGCTCGGCTGAACCTGGGCGAATTTTTTCGATCACCGCGGCATAGCCGCCGGTGGGCACAAAGCAAATATCCTGGCTATCGGGCTTTTCTGATACGGCGAGGTTGAATTTCGTCGCCAGCGCGCGCGTTTCTTCCTTTTTCAAGCCGCCAAGCGGGAAGCGCAGAAAATCGAGTTGCTCTTGCGTGGTCGCAAACAAAAAATAGCTCTGGTCTTTGTCGGGGTCCACCCCACGGTGCAGCTCGGCCTGCCCGTGTTCATTCACCACCCGCTGCACGTAATGGCCGGTGGCCATACAATCCGCACCCAAATCCCGCGCGGTAGCGAGAAGATCCTTGAACTTCACACTCTGGTTGCAACGAATGCACGGCACGGGCGTTGCCCCCGCGAGATAGGTATCCGCGAAATCTTCCATCACCGATTCTTTGAATTTGCTTTCATAATTCAGCACATAATGCGGAATGCCGAGCGAATCGGCGACGCGCCGCGCATCATGAATATCCTGCCCGGCGCAGCATGCACCTTTTTTGCCCACCATCGCCCCGTGGTCATAGAGCTGGAGGGTAATGCCAATCACCTCATAGCCTTGGCTATGCAGTAACGCCGCGACGACGGACGAATCAACGCCCCCGCTCATGGCAACCACCACGCGCGTTTGGCTTTCAGGCTTATCAAATCCGAGGCTGTTCATGGGGGCTATGTAGGGGATTTTAGCCACACCTTCAAGCTTTCAGAACTCATGTCTTGAATTTACGGCGTCTTGCATTATATCCTAACCATGCGGTTCCTCCACCTTTATAAGGAAGGATACCCTTGGCATTGAAGTAGCTTTGAAGATTCTCGGATCTCCACTCAGCTCAATCTGATGCATTCCAATCAACGCAATCATATTGAACAATGGAGTCCCAAATGGCGCGCAAACTGCGTAAGCATCTCACTATATCTAATATAACCGCGTTAATAAACTTGGCGAATGCCGTCATTCGCCTCTGTATAATCGCTTGAGCGGTTGATGTAAATTATTACACCGTCATAACCCTCTCACCCAGCGTCGCCTAAACTCGCTCTCGCTCGTTAAGGCTTCGCAACCCTCTCCCTCAGGGAGAGGGTAAGTTAGAGAGCAAGGGTCAAAATCTGTGGGATGCTAGGAGTGGGTGCGCGCTTTCACGGGGATGACGGTAGCATAATCCACGAGATCCCGGTGTTGCTCGCGCAAACCGGGATGACGGGTTCGTAAGGCGCACCATCATATATCTTGTCACCCCGGCTTTACGCCGGGGTCCAGCTTTGTTTGAAAACTGATTAAAGATGGATCCCGGTGTTTGCTATCGCAAAACCGGGATGACAATTTTCTAAGCGGCGAGCCGCTAAGAAAATATGTCACTTCTCCACGTTCCCCTTAACCCGCGCGGCGAGGGAGGCGTTGACGAACATATCCAAATCACCATCGAGCACGCCTTGGGTGTTACTGGTTTCCGCCCCCGTGCGTAAGTCCTTCACCATCTGGTAGGGGTGCAGCACATAGGAGCGAATCTGATGGCCCCAGGCATTATCCGTTTTTTGGGAGTTCAGCGCATCGGTCGCGGCTTCTTGTTTGCGTAGCTCGTGCTCATAGAGTCGCGCGCGGAGCATCTTCCATGCCTCTTCACGGTTCTGGTGTTGGCTGCGCTGGTTCTGGCACGCGACGGAAATATTGGTGGGAATATGCGTCAGCCGCACGGCAGATTCCACCTTGTTCACGTTCTGCCCGCCTGCACCACTGCTTCTGAACGTATCCACCTTCACGTCTTTTTCTTCGATGACGATGGTGATGTTCTCATCGACCACCGGGTAAACCCATGCGCTCGCAAAGCTGGTGTGGCGGCGGGCGTTACTATCAAACGGTGAAATGCGCACAAGGCGGTGCACGCCAGATTCGGTTTTCGCCCAGCCGTAGGCGTTGTGGCCGCTTAAGCGGATGGTGGCGGATTTGATGCCCGCTTCATCCCCCGATTGTTCGTCGATAATCTCGACCTTGAAACCGCGCCGCTCACCCCAGCGCAAATACATGCGGTAGAGCATGAACGCCCAATCCTGGCTCTCAGTACCGCCCGCACCGGGGTGAATTTCGATGTAGCAATCGTTCTGGTCGGCCTCGCCGTTCAGCAAGGCCTCAAGCTCCATACGGCCAATTTCGGCAACGAGCGTTTCAATTTCGGCTTGGCTTTCGGCGCGAGTGGCTTCGTCGCCCTCGCTTTCCGCCAGTTCATGCAGCTCCACGGCATCCGCAAAACTGGTGGTGATACGGCGAAAGCCAGTGATGAGGTTATCGACCCGCGTGCGCTCGCGCATGATTTTTTGGGCGTTCTCGGGGTTATCCCACAGCTGCGGGTTTTCGGCCTGCGCATTTAGCAGCTCAGCCTGCTTTAATAAATTATCCCAGTCAAAGGCACCTCGCGAGCAGGGCTTGCGAGGATTCGAATTGGTCTTTCAGGGCAATAATTTCGGCGCGCATGGGTTTGTTTCACTATTGACTAATGTTGCTTTGCGCTTTTCATACGCAGGTTATGACAATTTCGCAAAAGATATATCAGGTGGATGCATTCGCGAGCAAGGTGTTCGAGGGCAACCCGGCCGCCGTGTGCCCGCTTGAGCGCTGGCTCAGTGACGCGCTGATGCAGCGCATTGCACAGGAGAACAACCTCTCGGAAACGGCGTTTTTTGTACCCTCGACGCGTGATGGCTATGATTTTCACCTGCGCTGGTTCACGCCCACCGAGGAGGTCGATTTATGCGGCCATGCCACCCTCGCGAGCGCGTTTGTTATTTTCAATAAATTGGGTTTTTCGGGAGATGTGATTCGCTTTGATAGTGCCTCAGGACTGCTGAGCGTGGCCCGCAATGGCGACCTCCTGACGCTTGATTTCCCTGCATGGCCACTTGAGAAAACAGGCGCACACCCAGCGATTGAAGCCGCATTGCACATAACACCCGCTGAAATTTATAAATCGCATGATTGGGTGGTGGTGCTTGATCGCGCAGAAGATGTGCGCGCATTGAAACCCGATTTTGCTGCCATGAAATTGCTCGATGCGCGCGGGCTGATTGTGACTGCACCGGCGGATGCGGGGAGTGGCTTTGATTTTGTGTCGCGCGCGTTTTTCCCGAAACTCGGCGTCGAGGAAGACCCGGTGACGGGCTCAGCCCATTGCGCCCTCACCCCCTATTGGGCCGCGCGACTCAACAAAACGCTAGTGAACGCCGAACAAGGCAGCGCACGCAAAGGGCAGCTGATATGCGAACTGGCCAGCGATGGCCGCATCCACATCTCGGGCCGCGCGCAGCTTTACATGGAAGGGGCATGTTGCTTCTAACCGCCTTGGAAGAGTGTCACCCCGTGTTCACCACGGGGTCCCGCTTGCCCTAAAAAAGCTGGATCCCGGTGTTGCTTTGCAAACCGGGATGACATTTCATCCATTTACCTGCTTGATCTGATAGTTGCTCATCTTTTGCGTCAATACAGCCCCCCCGTACCTACCGAGGCGCCGGTATTGGGGTTGAAGCCTTGCGGGTCAACCGGGCGCTGGAAGGGTGCCAGTTCGCCCGCAGCAGGTTTTTCAAAGCCGTTGCCCGCAGGAGGGGCTGCATCACCCAATTCCTCGGGCTCGACGACCGGCGCCTGATGCTGATCCTTCTCCTTCAATTCTTCCTGCAGTTCATTCATTGGCTTGAAGATGGGCCCACCAGTGAGATACGCCTCGCGAAGAATGGATGCGCCTGCTGCATCACCATCGTACAGCGGTTGGCCAGTAGCACGGTTGATTGCCACTTCGCGGATGCCTGGCGGCGGGCGGAACTCTTTGATTGGCAAGCGGTCACCCGCCAACTGCATGAACTTGATGAAGCCCTGAATGGCCACGCGCCCCCCGGTTTCTTTTTCACCCAGTGGGCGCGGCGTATCAAAGCCCACATAGGTGCCAATGACCAAATCAGGCGTGTAGCCGATGAACCAGGTATCGCGCGATTCATTGGTGGTGCCGGTTTTACCCGCCACCGGGCGATTCAGGATTTTTGCCGCGCTGCCGGTGCCACGCTGGATGGCCCCTTGCAGAATGGAGGTGATCTGATAGGCCACGCGCGGGTCAAGTACGCGGTCACGTTCATCGGTCAGGGTGGGTGCATCACTCGTGAGGATGGCACCCTCGGGCACCGTGCAGGCCTCGCACTGGCGCGTGTCGCGCCTGAAAATGGTGGCGCCATTGCGGTCATCGATACGTTCGATAAACCACGGCGAGACGCGCCGCCCGCCATTGGCAATCATGCTGTAGCCATTGACCAGTTTGAGCAGCGTGGTTTCCTTCGCGCCGAGCACCATCGAGAAATTCTCGGCTACATCGTCGTCATAGATGCCAAAGCGCTTGGCCACACGCTTGATGCGCTTTAACCCAATCAGCGAGGCAATGCGCACGGTGACCGCATTGCGCGAATGCTCAAGCGCGGTGCGGAAGGTGATGGGGCCCATGTAATCCCCCTCGTAGTTCTTTGGTGTCCACATCGGCAAACCCGGCCCCTGCGGCAGGGAAATGGGCCCATCAAGAATCACGGAGGTGGGGGAAAAGCCGCTTTCAAGCGCGGTGAGGTACACAAACGGTTTGAAGGACGAGCCGGGCTGACGCTTGGCTTGCGTGGCGCGGTTAAATTCCGACCCGCCATAGGCATAGCCACCACTCATGGCGAGGACTTTGCCGGTGTGTGGGTCCATCACCACCAACGCGCCATTGACAGCCGGAATCTGCAGCAAGCGATAGTTGCCTTTGGCGCCCTCGATCGGCTCGACCAGCACCACATCCCCCACCGTGAATTTTGGTTTTGCCCAACTCATGCCTTCGGGCGTAATGGTGCCTTGCGAGCCATCCATCGTGGTGATTTCCACACTTGGGCTTGCCTTTGTAATGCTCGCGAGGGTTTGCAATTCATAGAGCGGAATCGTGCGCTCTTTGCGCAAACGCTCCAGCGCTTGGGCAATATCGCCCTCTTCATGTTTCAAGGTCGCAATCGGGCCGCGATAGCCATGGCGCTGATCATACAGCATCAGTGCATGGCGCAGCGCACGGTCGGCATAGTCCTGATAGGTCGGGTTCAGGGTGGTTTTCACAAATAGCCCGCCTTCGTAGAGCACGTTGCTGCCATACATCCCCGCCAGCGCGCGGCGCACCTCCTCGGCAAAGAAATCAGCATGCGCAACCTCATCCTTATTGCGGCTGCGCGTGGTGAGCGGCATCGCTGTTGCACGCACTTTCTCTTTTTCGTCGATCGCGCCATCTTCATACATGCGGTTGATGACGTAGTTACGGCGCTCGAGCGCGCGCTTGTAATTCTTTGCCGGGTCGAAATAGGCAGGCGCTTTGGGCAAGGCGGCTAAGAAGGCGGCTTCTTCGGTTGTTAAGGCATCAAGCGATTTATCGAAATAGGTGATGCTCGCCGCTGCCACGCCATAGGTGCTGGCACCTAAGTAAATTTCGTTCAAATACAGCTCGAGGATTTTTTCTTTGCTGTACAGATTGCTGATGCGGTTGGCGAGAATCGCCTCCTTGATCTTACGCTCGAAGGATTTTTCGGAACTGAGCAGGAAGTTCTTCACCACCTGCTGGGTGATGGTGGACCCGCCCGCAAGCGAATGCCCCTTGCCGGCATTGAGCACATTGTTTTTAAGCGCGCGCACGGTACCCATGAAATCCACGCCCTGGTGCGAGTAGAAATTCTTATCCTCGGCGGAAATGAAGGCCTGCTGCACATGTTTTGGAATCGCCGAAAGCGGCAGGAAAAACCGCTTCTCTTTGGCATATTCGGCAAGCAACTTCCCATCCGCCGCATAAAGCCGGGTCACCACGGCGGGGTTGTAGTTCGCCAATTGGTCGGTGCTGGGTAGCCCTGCGCTGTAATGCTGCACCACCAGCACCAGCGTGATGACGGCAACCACTCCAAGGCCGAACCCGAGTCCCAGCACCCATTGCAGGATGCGCACCACGCGCGGCGACTCAATCGCCTTCCATTTGACCAATGGCGGTGGCTCCGGTGTGGGGGGTGGCAGCGCTGTCGATGGGTCGGTCATAGCTATCGCTTGGTGCTACTCTGCGCCGCGATAGCGGTCAATGCCCTTGACCACCGAGCCCACGACCAGATCGCGATATTCCGGCGAGAGCAACAAGCGCTCATCGTCGGGGTTGCTTAGAAACCCAAGCTCGATGAGTACTGACGGCATATCCGGCGCTTTGAGAACCCGAAACCCGGCAAAGCGATGGGTTTTCGCCAGCCGCGTGATTTTGGGGTGCATGCTGTTCACCACCGCATCCGCAAGGACGGCCGATTTATTCATGGTCTCGCGCTGGGTGAGATCGATAAGAATACTCGCCACATCCGCATCCGTCTGGTTGAGGTCGATGCCCGGAATAATATCCGCCTTGTTCTCATGTTCGGCGAGTGCTGCTGCTTCATCATCCGACGCGGTTTCGGACAGGGTGTAAATGGATAGCCCCCGCGCCTCGGGTTTTGGGTTCGAATCCGC
>CAZOFC010000110.1:0-6858 GCA_964578965.1 uncultured Azospirillum sp. | reverse complement strand
GCCGTCGTTACTCCGAGGGGCTGCACCAAGCGCTTGAGGCGAAGGAAAAAGTCACCATCCAGAACGAGAACCAGACCCTCGCCTCCATCACCTTCCAGAACTACTTCCGCTTGTATGAAAAACTCGCGGGGATGACCGGTACGGCAATGACCGAGGCTGGCGAATTCAGCGATATTTACAAACTCGAAGTGGTCGAGATCCCAACCAACGTGGCGGTTGCCCGCCTCGATGCACAAGACGAGATTTACCGCACGAGCGACGAACGCGACGCCGCCGTCGTGGCCCTCATCAAGAAAGCGCACGAGCGCAAACAGCCCGTGCTGGTCGGCACCGTCAGCATCGAGAAATCGGAATCCTTCGCCGCGCGGCTGAAGAAAGAAAAAATCCCCCACCAAGTTCTCAACGCCCGCTACCACGAGCAGGAGGCCTTCATCATTAGCCAAGCTGGTCGCCCGGGGGCGGTCACCATTGCTACCAACATGGCGGGGCGCGGAACGGACATCAAACTTGGCGGTAGCGATGACATGCTCATCAAGGAAGCCACCAAAAACATCACGGATGAGACCGAAATCAAGCAAATCAGTGCGCGTATCCGCGCGCAGGTTGAGGCCGACAAAGAAATCGTGCGCGCCGCAGGTGGTCTGTTCGTCATCGGCACCGAGCGCCATGAATCACGCCGCATCGATAACCAGCTGCGCGGCCGCTCGGGCCGTCAGGGTGACCCCGGCGCGTCGCAGTTCTTCCTGTCATTACAGGATGATTTGATGCGCATCTTCGGCTCCGAACGCATCGATACCGTGCTGGTGCGCTTGGGCCTGCAAGAGGGCGAAGCCATCATCCACCCATGGATGAGTAAGGCGATTGAACGCGCGCAAACCAAGGTCGAGCAGCGCAACTACGAGATCCGCAAAAACCTGCTCAAGTTCGATGATGTGATGAACGACCAGCGCAAGGTCATCTACGAGCAGCGCATCGAGCTCATGGAAGTGACCGAAGTCAGCGAGACCATCACCGACATGCGTAATGATGTAAATACCGCCCTCGTGACCGCACATATCCCGCCACAATCCTATGCTGAAAGCTGGGATGTGAGCGGCCTGCACACCGAAATCCTGCGCGTCTATGGCCTCGACCTGCCGGTCGCTGCATGGGCGGCCGAGGAAGGCATCGCGCACGAGGAAATCCTTACCCGCGTGGCCGCCGCAACGGATGCGCTATTTGCCCAAAAAGCCGAGAGCTTCCCCCCCGGCGTTTACCAGATGGCGGAAAAACGCATCCTGCTTGAGACCCTCGACCAGCTGTGGAAGGACCACCTGCTCTCGCTCGACCAATTACGTCAGGGCATCAACCTGCGTGCTTATGCGCAGAAGGACCCCCTCAACGAGTATAAGCACGAGGCCTTCACCCTGTTTGAAAGCATGCTGAATCACTTGCGTGAGGTCGTCATCTCGCGCATCGCCCGGGTGCAGATCCGCGTCGAGCTGACGGATGAGATCATGAACATGAAGCCGCAGCAGACCATGCATGCCACGCGCGAAGACCCCGCACTCGCACAGAACATGGATGAGCCATCGCGCGAGCCTGCACAAATGCTACGCATGCATGTGAAGCCCGAGGAGCGCGTTTCGACCGACCCGACCAGCTGGGGTAAGGTCGCGCGCAACGAGCCCTGCCCCTGCGGTTCCGGCAAAAAATACAAGCATTGCCACGGGGCATTGGCATAAACGCTAGATGCTGCGCGCACTTGGTATGGATGCCAGTGGACTCGGCGGTCCCTCGGTGATGGTTAGTGGCTGGTTCGGAACTGTCCCACACAAAATATGCATGCCTTTTTTGCCACCAATCAGGGAAACATGATGCAGGAATTTTTCAAAATTCGAGCCACCTTGCGCTGCATAGGGTGGCTTAGCGGCAGCCGGCGTTCGCGTGCCAAATTGCTGTTCAATTAGTTCGCGGTAATTCATTGGTGCCTTGGCACCACCGCGCGGCACCAAAAAGGTGGCTAAGTTCGACCAATAACATGTGTCTGTTTCATACGGCCCATTGCGTAAAACGCTCGCCAGCGCAGTCGCACGCGCTTCATCGTTGACAAGATCGATCTCGGCTGTCGCAATACGACCACGCGTTGCCAACGACCGTAGGTGATCATAGGCGTCTTGATCCTTCACCCAAGGCGCATTATGCACATAAAAAAGGCAATCATGAGATTCATCGCGCAGCTCTAACTTTTGGCCATCGTCACAGAGAAAATAGCCCGGATCTTTACCGAGCCGCGCATGCAAATCGCTATAAAATTGTTTGGGTGTTTCATGCGTTTGAAGCATGCTGATAATTTCGCGCCAGAAAGCATGCTGCTGGGAATTGATATCCAGTAACAACAGATAATCAGGGCGGGTGACCGCTGCGATATCAAAATTAAAGAATCCCGCGATGCCCATATGCACACGATCATGCCCGCTTGGCACACCTCTTTCCACTAGCTTTGCTATCGTGACTGAGCGTTGCACAGCTTCCTGTATCGGCGGCGCATGCACCTCACCAACACGCGTTTCCGATGCGCGCGGCACGTCGCTCAATGCGGCATCTACCTGCTCTTGGAAGGATTCGACCATACGTCACTATGGCACAGAACATTTAAGAAATAATTAAACTTAACGGATTGTTTTTATTGACTTTATAATCCCAACCACACTGATGCTGCACCAGCAGATCTCAAGAATGAACACGGGCAGGTTCCAGTATTGCGTCAGCGATAGCAGGATGAACGCGCCGCCCAAAAAATTGAGCAGGTGAAATTTGATTGCCGTTGAGGGCCAGCGGCCAAGCGACACCATCGCATAGGCATATAAAAACAACACCGGCGCAATGAGGCCGAGCACTTCAATCCACACCTCAATATTGAGCGATGACAACTCGATCAGGTAGAGAACCAAAGCATAGGCGGCGTAGGGTATGCGTTCAATCATCTCGACCATCGTATCGATGCCCAGGAGTGCCAGGCAAAGCACCGTCAATACGACAACACCACTCCTAAATAGCCTCTTTGTAACGCCAAAATAAATCCGCACCAGCGATACCACACCAATCAGTATCCATAGGCTATTCGCCACAAAGGCTGGCAGGTTCCACGACGCGAACAACGAAAGCAAAATGCCCGAGGTGCCGATAACATTGAGCCATTGGTAAATGGCACTATTGGCAGCCCATTTGCCCGCTGTCATCATGCCATAGGCAATAAGCACCGTCGCTACGCCGAGTAAGCCAACAATGGTAAGGAGTGCCATAAGAAACTTTCTATTACGATGTCATCGCGAGGCCAAAGGCCGTGGCGATCCAGTGCGCTGCGTCTGCAGCGCTAGAATTTCTAGTATTCATCTGGATTGCCACGTCGCTTCGCTCCTCGCAATGACGACAGGTTAAGCTGCCGCGTCGGATTTTTTGCTCTTCTCTTCCTCAAGCGTTGCGACTGCCTTTGGCGAAAGCTGAATGTTGAGCTCGCGCAAGGCTTTCATATCCACCGTGTTAGGCGCTTGCATCAGCAAATCCTGTGCCTGCTGATTCATCGGGAAGCAAATGACTTCACGAATATTTGGCTCATTGGCAATCAGCATCACCATGCGGTCAACGCCTGGGGCCAAGCCGCCATGCGGTGGTGCGCCATACTGGAAGGCATTGAACAGCGCCGCGAACTTGTTCTCGATATCGGCTTTGCTGTAGCCTGCAATCTCGAATGCGCGCAGCATAATTTCAGGTTTGTGGTTACGAATCGCACCACTCGAAAGCTCAACACCATTGCACACAATATCATACTGGAAGGCCTTGATGGCGAGTAGTTCCTCATCCGTTTTCGCGGCGTTAAGCGCCTCAAGCCCGCCTTGCGGCATGCTGAATGGGTTGTGCGAGAAGTCGATCTTATTGTCGTCCGCGTTCCACTCATAGTATGGGAAATCCACCACCCAGCAGAATTTGTAGATACCCTGCTCGATGAGGCCTAGCTGCTCACCCAAATTGGTGCGCACTTTGCCGGCAATGTTCGCCGCTTCAAGTTTTGCACCCGAACTGAAGAACACCGCATCGCCATTCTTGAGGCCAAGACGCTCACGCAGTGCCGCGGTTTTTTCAGGCGATAGGAATTTCGCAATCGGCCCTTTGCCCGCACCATCCGCATCAAAGCCAATATAGGCGAGGCCTTTCGCGCCGTGAGTTTTGGCCAGCTCAATCATGTTATCAAAAAAGCTGCGTGGTTTATCGGCGCAGCCCGGTGCCGGAATCGCGCGGATGACGCCGCCCGATTTCATCACTGCATTGAAGATACTGAACTCCGAGCCTTCCCAAATATCGCTCACGTCTGCAATCTTGAGGGGGTTGCGCAAATCGGGTTTATCGGAACCATATTCCAGCATTGCCGTATCGTACGGGATGCGTACAAACGGTGCGGGGGTGACTTTCCAATCGCTGAACTCTTCGAACACGCCGACCATTACGGGCTCAATCGCCGCGAACACGTCTTCCTGTGTCACAAAGCTCATTTCAATATCGAGCTGGTAGAACTCGCCGGGCGAGCGATCTGCGCGCGCATCTTCATCCCTAAAGCATGGCGCGATTTGGAAATAACGGTCAAAGCCCGAAACCATCAGCAGTTGTTTGAACATTTGCGGCGCCTGCGGCAGCGCATAGAACTTGCCAGGGTGCACACGGCTTGGCACAAGGTAATCGCGCGCGCCCTCAGGGCTTGAAGCGGTGAGGATAGGCGTTTGATATTCAAGGAAGCCCTGCCCTGTCATCCGCGTGCGCAAGGAAGAAATGATTTTGCTGCGCAGCACGATGTTGTTGTGCAGTTTCTCGCGGCGCAAATCGAGGAAGCGATAAGTCAGGCGCGTGCCTTCCGGGAATTCCACGTCCGAGTTCACCTGCATCGGCAAGGGTTCGGCGAGGGATTCCACATGCAGTTGCTTCACCGCCACTTCAATCTCGCCGGTGGGTAAATTCGCGTTCACCGCATCCGCCGCACGTTTCACCACGGTGCCAGTCACCGTGACCACCGATTCATTTTTTAGTTTGCTCAACGCATCGAACAGGCCACCGGTGCTATCCGCCACAATCTGGGTGATGCCGTAATGGTCGCGCAAATCAAGGAAGGCGAGCTGCCCATGGTCGCGCACGCGGTGCACCCAGCCCGAGAGGCGAACTTCGGCCCCCGCATCGGCGGCGCGCAGGGCGTTACAGGTATGGGTGCGGTAGGCATGCATGGCAGTAATCCTTATGGTTTTGAATGGGGCACCTATACCGAGGGCTTCACCAAAATGCAAACAATCTGGTTGCGCAAAACGCGCCTGCGGCCTAAACAGCCCTGATGAAGACACGCACCATTACCACTACCGCCGACCTTGCCCAGTTTTGTGCCAGCTTTGGCGATGAGCAATTCATCACGGTCGATACCGAATTCATCCGCGAGCGCACCTATTTCCCACAGCTTTGCCTCATGCAGGTTGCAACTAGCAAGGAAGCGGTGGCGATCGACCCCATCGCCGGGCCGGACATGGATCTAACCCCGCTCTATGATGCCTTCGCCGATGAGCGCTTGCTCAAGGTTTTCCATGCCTGTGGGCAGGATATTGAAATTTTCGTGCACGAATCAGGCCGTATTCCCTACCCGCTTTATGATACGCAAATTGCTGCCATGGTGTGCGGTTATGGCGAATCCATCTCTTACGAAAACCTCGTGATGGATATTGTCGGCGCACCGCTTGATAAAGCATCGCGCTTCACGGATTGGGCGCGCCGCCCACTCAGTGACCGCCAGCTGGTCTATGCGCTGGATGATGTGATTCACCTGCGCGTGATTTACGAAAAACTCAAAGCCCGCATCGAGGAAGATGGGCGCAGCGAGTGGCTCGGCGAAGAAATGGCAGACCTTGCCAATATCAGCAAATACCGGGTGGACGCGAATCGCGCCTGGGTACGCCTCAAGGTGAAAAGCCGCTCGCCGGCCGTGCTGCAAACATTGCGCGCCACCGCCGCCTGGCGCGAGGAAATGGCCGCGAAAAAGGATGTTCCCCGTCAGCGGATTTTGAAGGATGATTACGTGGTGCAAATCGCCATGCAGATGCCAAAAACCATCGAAGAACTGCACGAGGTGCGTGGCATTCAAGGCCAACTGAGCAAGGAATCGATGGCGGCCTTGGTAGAGGTGATTGGTGCGGCACTTGCCGAACCAAAAGAAAATTTTCCACAAGCGGAAGAGCGCGAAAAGCCAATGCCTGCCGCGCAGGAAGCCTGTCTTGACCAGCTAAAGTTGCTGCTGCGCCAAAAGGCCGAGGATTACCATGTGGTGCCGCGCCTGGTGGCCGATAAGGCCGAGCTTGAAGCCGTGGTGCGTGGCAAATTACCGCTTGAGAAAGCGCATTTCGGCCATGGCTGGCGCTACGAGATTTTCGGTGCCGCCGCTGCTGATTTGCTGGCCGGTAAACTCACCGCCCGTGTGCACCCCCACCGTGGTGGCTATGGCTTGGTGTGGAGTGTTTAGTATCGTTTGATTGAAGGGGGCTCTTTGCCCCCTACGTGACCTGCGGTCACTGACCCCAGCCGCAAGCGGCTCGCCATGGCAGGCTACGCGCGGCTAGCTTGTAAGCGCTTCGCGCGCTGATGGCTCGCTCGCCCAGCTCGCTATCATCTTCCCTGTACGGCAAGCGGCTCGCGCATAGCGCTACGCACGGCTAGCTTGTAAGCGCTTCGCGCGCTGACGAGGGTCTTCCCCTCGAGCTCCCGCCGCACGCGGCTCGCGCACAGCGCTACGCACGGCTGCCGGTCAATGAAGCCGCTCGCCGCGTCGCCTGCACAACCGCTTTCACCAGCGTG
>CAZOFC010000109.1:0-7111 GCA_964578965.1 uncultured Azospirillum sp. | reverse complement strand
GTCTTTACGACGGGGTCCAGCTTTGGAAGTAGAAGCGGGATGCCGTGGTAAACACGGCATGACGTTCTAAGGACAACAAAACATAAACAACATGCATATAGCCTTGAGGAATTTATGAGCAACGCCCCACTCACCATTTCCATCACCCGCCTGCCCCATGCCAAGGATCTCGCACTGCCCGCTTATGCCACCGAGCACAGCGCGGGCATGGATTTGCTGGCGGCGGTGAACGAAACCATCATCCTCGCTGCGGGGGAGCGCAAATTGATCCCGACTGGATTATCCATCGCCCTGCCGGATGGCTATGAAGCCCAGATTCGTCCGCGCAGTGGCCTTGCCCTTAAGAACGGCATTTCGCTCGTCAATTCCCCGGGCACCATCGATGCGGACTACCGCGGCGAAATTGGCGTCATCATCATCAACCACGGCAGTGAAGCCTTCACCATCGAGCGCGGCATGCGCATCGCGCAAATGGTCATCGCCCCTTACACCCGCGCCCAGTTCAGCGAAGTGCTGGAGCTTCCTACCAGTGCACGCGGCGCAGGCGGTTTTGGCTCGACCGGCACACAAGGCTGAAGATGAGCATCCACAGAAATTCCTTTTTGGCAAAAAAGCGCGACGCAATGGATACCGCGAAAAAGAGTGTACATAAAAGTACACGACTTTTTCAAGGAGGCTCCATTGCCAGCAGATTTAAAGCCAAAATGAATTTATGGGGATGCGGATGCTGACGCTCAATAAAAAAAGCTATTATGCCATCGAGGCGGTGCTCTACATCGCCTACAACGCAAAGCTCGAGCCCGTGGCCGGCAATCACGTTGCTGAGGCGCAGGGCCTTCCCACCCGCTACCTCGAACCCATGATGCAAAAGCTGGTGCGTGCTGGCATCTTGCGTGGTGTGCGTGGCCCGCAAGGCGGCTACATGCTCGGGCGTGAGCGCCGCCAGATTACGCTTGCTGATATTTGCTCAGTGATTGCCAAAGAAAATAACACCCCTGCCACGGCGACTGCGCTTGGCAGCAAGGTGCTTCACGGTGCCACACAGCAGGTGCTTGCAGCCTTCCACGAAACGCTGAATGCCATTACCCTTGCACAACTCTGCGAACAGGCAGAAAAAGAGAACATCGCCCCGCGCCTTGCAACCGCCAATAATTTTATCATCTAGGAGCCACCCATGAGCACACGCCTCGCCAGCCAACAGCTTGATGCCCCACGCGGCCGCATTTACGATAATATTCTTGAAACGATTGGCCACACCCCACTGGTGCGCCTCAACCGCATCGCTGAACAGGCAGGTGCTAAGGCCACGGTGCTGGCCAAGCTTGAATTCTTCAATCCCCTCTCTTCGATCAAAGACCGCATCGCCCTCTCGATGGTCGAGGCCGCCGAACAATCCGGCCAGTTGGTCGAAGGCTCCGTGCTGGTCGAGCCCACCTCGGGTAACACTGGCATTGCGCTCGCGTTTGTGTGCGCCGCCAAAGGTTATAAGCTGATTCTCACGATGCCGGAATCGATGTCGCTCGAACGGCGCAAAATGCTGAAATTTTTAGGCGCTGATTTGGAGCTCACTCCCGCCCCCAAAGGCATGCGTGGCGCAATCGAAAAGGCCGAAGAGATTGTGGCCAGCAACCCCAAAGCATTGATGCTGCAACAATTCAAAAACGTGGCGAACCCCGCGATTCATGTCGCCACCACTGGCCCAGAAATCTGGACGGATACGGCGGGTAGCGTGGATGTGTTCATCGCCGGTGTTGGCACAGGCGGCTCCATCACCGGGGTGGGTAATTATCTCAAAGAGAAAAAACCAACTGTAAAAATCATCGCCGTCGAGCCCGAGGATTCGCCAGTGCTATCAGGTGGCAACCCCGGCCCACATAAAATTCAAGGGATTGGTGCAGGCTTTGTGCCCGAGGTGCTGGCGCGCGACGTGATCGACGAAGTCATCACCATCAGTAACGCCACCGCCTTTACCACCGCACGTGAAGCGGCACGGCTCGATGGCATCCCCGCAGGTATCTCATCAGGTGCTACCATTGCTGCGGCACTTGAGGTGGCAAAGCGCCCCGAAATGGCGGGTAAAACCATTGTCGTCATCGTCGCCTCCCCTGCTGAGCGCTACATCTCGACCGATTTATTTTCGGAGGTTTAGAGTTTTGTCATGCCAAACTTGATTTGGCATCCAGCGTGCGAAGCACAAGCAATAAAAACTGGATGCCAGCCTTCGCTGGCATGACAATGGATAGGACAAAATGAATCTTGACCAACAGCGCCGCTACGCCCGCCAGATTATGCTGAGCGAGGTGGGCGAGGCAGGCCAAAAAAAACTTCTCGGCGCACGCGTGCTCATTATCGGCGCGGGCGGGCTTGGCTCGGCGCTTATCAGCTACCTTGCGGCCGCCGGGGTTGGACATCTCGGCATCATCGACCCTGACCGGGTCGAGCGCTCGAACCTCGCGCGCCAGATCATTCATGAAACCGGCGATATTGGCCGCCTGAAGGTGGAAAGCGCGAGCGACCGCGTGGCCGAGCTAAACCCCGAGATTCAGGTCACCACCTACCCCTTTGCGCTAACGCCTGAGAACGCCCGCGACATCATCAGCGCCTACGATATCATCGCCGATGGCTGCGATAATTTCAGCACGCGCCTGCTCGTAAACGCCACGTGTCACGCGCTTGGCAAACCTCTCATCAGTGCTGCAATCGCTGGTTTTTCAGGCAATGTGATGAGCATCATTCCCGCACTCACCGCGCAATCGGGCTGCTATGAATGCCTCGTCAACCCCGAAGCACCCGAAGCCAACACCTGCACCGATTCAGGTATCATCGGCCCGCTGGCTGGCATCATTGGCTCCATGCAGGCGCTCGAGGTCATCCATGCCCTGCTCGGTCGCCCTGCCCTTGGCGCGCATATCGCCCTCTATGATGCCCGCACCATGACCCAGCGCCTCACCGCACGGGTGCGCGATCCACAGTGCCGCATTTGTCATGCGTGACAGCACACCCCCGACAATGCTATAGGCCATAGAATGAGATATGCGATTGCACTGCTGCTGATGTTTGCCGCTGCCCCCTCCTTTGCCGAGGTTGAGGCCTCGATTTTGAATCCCTCCGGCCTGGTTGTGCCGCGCTATGTATCCCTCAAATATAACGAAGTGAATGTGCGCGTTGGCCCAGGCAAGCGCTACCCCATTCGTTATGTCTATAAGCGCGAGCACTTACCCGTGCAGGTGATCGAGGAATTCGCGCATTGGCGTAAGATCATTGATTTTGAGGGCAGCACCGGCTGGGTGCATAAAGGTGCAATCGATGGCAATCGCACTGCCATCATCATGGATAAAATGCAGAACCTCTATGCCCGCCCGGATGCAACCAGCACCAACATCATGCGCGCAGGCAAACTAGTGATTGGTACCTTGCATGCCTGCGAGCCAGATTGGTGCCAGCTTGAAATCAACGGCCGCAAAGGCTGGATCCGCAAATCGGACATCTGGGGCACCGCCCGCGAGGAAGTGTTTAAGGAATAGCGATTGGCGCTTCGCTACGCCCCGGTCATAATCCGCTGCACCAGCTCGTTCACTGTCGGCACAAAGCCGTTGCTGTAGAACGGGTCACTCGCGAACTTATAGGCGTTGTGGCCGCTGAACATGAGGTTGTTCTCAAGGTCACCGCCGCGCACAATATCCTGCAATGTTTTTTGGATGCAGAAGCTGCGTGGGTCCGCCTTTTTGCCAGTCGTGTAGTCGTCATGGTCTTTCCAGTTACTGAAGCGGCAATGCGTGAGGCAGCCCATGCAATCCACTTGGTCTTTGTGAATCTCCTGCGCTTTTTCGGGCGTCACGAACATCAGCGTTTCATCGGGCGTTTTCATCGCGTCGCTAAAGCCAAGCGATACCCACTGATTGATTTTTTCCATATCCTCCGGTGAGACATAATGCGGGCGCTTGCGCGGGCCAAAGCCATATGGCTCGGTCATGTAGCCCTCAGGCTCCATGCTGAATGGCACTTGGCGCTCATTGCGTGCGCGCAGCTCCTTGATGAAGCTGTTATTCACCGCCGAGGAATAAAACCCGGTCGGGCTGAAGTTATTGAGGAACACATCACCCTTTTTGAGGGTCAGCAAACGCTGTTTCCACGCTTCGGGGATTGGGCTTTCTTTAGTGAGCAGTGGGCGCGTGCCAAACTGGAACGCAATCTGCCCCACTTCTGGGTTATCGAGCCAATGCTCCCAATCGCTCAAGTGCCATGCACCACCCGCCATGATGATAGGTACATGATGCAAGCCCACCTCGTTCATGAAGCGACGCAGCTCGACCACGCGCGGATAGGGATCCTCGGGGCGCTCGGGGTCCTCGGAATTGCTCAGGCCGTTGTGACCACCCGCCAACCACGGATCCTCATAGACCACGCTACCAAGCAGATCGACATATTTTGAATAGGAACGCTTCCACAGCGCGCGGAACGCACGCATCGAGGAAATAATCGGGTGGTAGTGCACGCCGTGCTTGGCGGCAATTTCGCTTAAGCGGTAGGGCATGCCCGCACCGCAGGTGACGCCGTGAATGAGGCCTTTCGCCCCTTCAAGGATGCCTTCCATCACTTCTGGCGCACCGCCCATTTCCCAGAGGATATTCATGTGCAGACGGCCTTGGCCGTTACTGGTCTCATGCGCAATTTTCGCGTGTTGAATGCCGCCACGGATGCCATTTTCCACCAGCTCGCGGTGGCGCTCCACGCGCGTGGCACCTTTGTAAACCAGCTCAATCACATTGCCATTGTCGTCAAGCTCAAGCTGGTTCACGGCCGACATGGTGCCCACGGCACCTGCTGCGGCGAACGCGCCAGCACTTGCGCCATTGCTGGCACCCACACCTTTGCCGCCTTCAACAATCGGCAGCACTTCCTTACCTGAAATGATGACGGGTTTAATTTTTGCAGCAAAACTTGCGCTTGCGGTCATAGACACATCCTAACGTGATACAAACAAGACAGATACAATAGTCATAATATGTTACAATAGAACTGGCTTTATAGGCGGAATTACTGCGGCTGCCAAATGAATTATGGCCCTTGCCTCTGCCTGTTAATTACGAAAAAACTAACGATTTGCTTACGTGTGATGCGAGCATGCGGCTTCTCACGCAATCGTCCACCGGAATTGTTTTTAAACGCTAAAGCTCTCGCCACAGCCGCATTGGCCCTTGGCATTGGGGTTATTGAACACAAACCCGCTTTTGAATTTTTCCTCGACAAAATCCATCTCGGTGCCAATCAGGAACATCACCGCTTTAGGGTCAATCAACACGCGCACGCCTTTATCCTCGATCACCTCATCGAATTTACCAATCTCATCAGCATATTCGATGGTGTAGGAAAGGCCCGAGCAGCCGCGCGTGCGAATGCCGACCTTGATGCCGACCGATTCCTTCTCACGCTTGGATAGCAGCGACTGAATATGCGCCGCCGCGCGATCCGTGATGGAAACTGCCTTCGATGTGGACGATGTTTGCATAGGAAATTAGGAAGCCTTCGCCTCAGATGGCTGGTGCTTCGACTTATAATCCGTAATCGCCGCTTTAATCGCGTCTTCCGCGAGCACCGAGCAGTGAATCTTCACCGGAGGCAATGCAAGTTCTTGCGCAATTTGTGTGTTCTTGATGGTCATCGCCTCATCCACATGCTTACCCTTCACCCATTCGGTGACAAGGCTCGATGACGCAATCGCCGAGCCGCAGCCGAAGGTTTTGAAACGCGCATCTTCAATCACGCCCGCATCGTTCACCTTGATTTGCAGCTTCATCACATCACCGCACGCTGGCGCGCCCACAAGGCCGGTGCCCACATGGTCATTGTCCTTATCAAGGCTGCCCACGTTGCGTGGGTTCTCATAGTGATCAACAAGTTTTTCGCTATATGCCATTTTAGTCTCCTACACTAATTGCGGGCCACCGCGGTGATTTAAAACTTCAACATCAATAAATGGTTTAAGTAATTCAACGAAGGTATCATCCATTTCTAAAATCTTATCATGCCGTTCAACCAAGCGATTTATTGCTGCGTATGTAACTTTCAGCATTTCTTCTTTTTTTTCGAAACGAAGGTTTGCAGGTGATTCTGTATACCCAAGTTTATTTTTGGCATAACGAGCTACTGCATCAAAAACTTCAGGGTTACTCTCGAAATTATTGATGGTATGAAATAAGCGTTCATGAATCGCCTGGATTCTTGCTTCATCGGCGTCCAACTCATCATTGTCATTGGCTGATTTCATTAGTGGCCTGCCCACTCAATTTTTGAAATATCGACACCTTCTTGCACCATTTCCCACAGTGGGCTCATGGCGCGCAATTTCTCAATGCTGCCGGTCACGATGCGAATTGCTTCGTCGATTTCCGCCTCAGTCGTGAACCGCCCAATGCCAAAGCGGATGCTGGTATGGGCAAGCTCTTCACCGACACCGATGGAGCGCAGTACATACGAAGGTTCGAGCGACGCCGAAGTACATGCCGAACCGCTCGAGCACGCGAGGTTCTTAATCGCCATCAGCATGCTCTCGCCTTCGATGTAAGCAAAGCTGAGATTGATACAGCCGGGAATGCGGTGCTCGCGGTCGCCGTTTAAAAACACATCGGGCACATCGTCCATCACCGCTTTGAGGAATTTATTCGAAAGAAAACGAATCCGTGAATTTTCATCCTGCATTTCAAGGCCCGCAATGCGCGCCGCTTCGCCCAAACCCACCACCAGCGGGGTTGGCAGCGTGCCGCTACGCATACCGCGCTCTTGCCCACCGCCCGAAAATAGTGACTCGAGGCGAATGCGCGGGCGACGGCGCACATACAGCGCGCCAATGCCTTTAGGCGCATAAATTTTATGGCCCGAAATGCTCATGAGATCGATGTTCATTGCCTCGACGTCGAGCGGGATTTTGCCGAACGCCTGCGCCGCATCCGTATGGAAGAACACATCATGCGCGCGGGTGATTTTGCCGATTTCTTCCATCGGCTGAATCACACCGAGTTCATTATTCACCGCCATCACCGACACTAGCAGCGTATTGGGCTTAATGGCGGCTTTCAGCACCTCAAGGTCGATCAAGCCGTTTTGTTGCACG
>CAZOFC010000108.1:0-7125 GCA_964578965.1 uncultured Azospirillum sp. | reverse complement strand
ACTGTTCAGTGGCCCAAGCTGGCTGGTCGCCGGTAACGAGCCACCACCCTGATAGCGCCAGTTAACCGTGGCACTGGCCGTGTTGGGCGCGCGGTAAAGGGAGGTGATGAACACCGTGCCATTGTTGGTCATGCTGTAGGGGCTCATGATATCCGACGTTGCCGCCAGCGCCTGATTAAGCACCGTGGCGCTCGCCGTTTGCTCCTGCGAAGTCACATCCGCGATCGAGTGGGCGAGCTTCTCGACTTTTTGTACAATCAGGATGTAACGCGTCACCTCAATCGTGCCATAAAACAACGTCATCAATATGGGTAGAATCAGCGCGAACTCGACGACCGCAAGGCCGCGCTCGGCCCGCGCGAAACAACGTATTGCATGCACTAATTTGCTAGTACGGTTCATTCTTCACCACCGCATGCGTTGTAATCGTATAGATGCCATTCGTGCCGACAAGGCTATTGATGATGGGCGTTGCAACCGTCCACGGGTAACTCACTTCATAGACCACAATATCGCCCGCACTGCCAAAGCCCGAGGCGGCCATATCCGGGTCCCACTGCCCATTCCCGTTAATGTCGGTGTAGGTTTCACCGCCATCATGGCTGCCGTTGCCGTTCGCATCGATATACGGCTCGGGGTCATTAATCTGGTCGAATTGTTTGTAGAACTTGGTGTTCACCGTCAGCAAAGCGGGATTGATCAACGTGCCCGCCCGATCCGTGATCACGTTGATGATGGTTTGCTGGCGGGTCACCCCCGCGGCGGTGTATCCTGTTTTGCCTAGGCGCGACGAGCTGGCCGTTGCCCCTTCCATCACATTATACACCATCATGATCAGCGCGAACTCGATGATCCCAAATAGCAGCAGCATGAACACGGGCGCGACAATCGCGAACTCAACCGCGCTCACACCGTCATTGCGGTGCCAAAGCGTGAATAATCTGTGATGTCTGCTGCGCATGAATACTCCGACGCCATCATAGCAAAACCCTGCCGCCCGGTCAGCATAATAACGTCATAAGGTGCAGATTTCCTTGTTATTTTTAGAAGCATTTGATGTAAATCTCACGCATGTGGCGGTGCGATTTACTACTGGTCGCGCCCGTGTTTTTGAGGTAGCGTACGCGTCGGAGGTTGTTATGCGTCTTGTCCCTGTCTTGCTGATTATTTTAACGCTCAGCGCGTGCGAACTGCCTGCGCTTGATACGGCATCCGTCGATGGGCCGGTCGATGTGGCCAGCCTTGGCCCGTTAAGCAGCCGCGAGCAATCCCTCATCTACGGCGCGCAAGGCGCCATGCAGCAAGGCAATTATGCTGCGGCCGAGCGCGATTACCTCACCGCCGTGGGCCTATCCAACGGCCATATCGAGGCGCATCTGGGTCTTGCACGGCTATACGCGAAACAAGCGCTGCCCGAAAAAGAAAGTGCGATTCTCACCCGCGCCCTCGTGCTCCAGCCCAACCACGCGCTTGCCAACTATCTGCTCGGCAAACGCCTACTCGCGGAAAACCGCAATGCCGAGGCGCGCGAGCGCTTCACCCGTGGCTTGCGCACGCAACCCAGCAATATCGACCTCATCGTCGGCAGTGCCGTGGCCGAAGATATGCTCGGCAACCACGAAAAAGCACAGGCCATTTACAATCGCCTGATGCGCGAAAATGCGAAGAGTGACCTCTCTGGGCTGCGCACCAACCTTGCCATGTCCTACCTGCTTTCTGGTCAGCCACAAAAAGCGGTCGATACCCTCAAGGCAGAAGCGAAAAAGCCTGAAGCTTCGGCAGTCACCCGCCATAACCTTGCGCTTGCCTATGGGCTGCTTGGCAGAACGGGGGATGCTAAAAAATTACTCGAAGGCGAGATCGACGAAGAAACACGGCTGCTGAGTGTCGCGCGCCTCAAGGAATACATCAAAGCCCGCGAAGCAGGCGAGCATCCAGCGGTGCCTAAAGCCAGTATCGCGGAGGATGAATGGGCAGAAGATGGCGATGTTTCGCCACCGCCTGCTGCCACCAAGCCAGCGCCGGTAAAAGCCCCGGTAACCGCGGCACCGTTAAAACCCGCTGCCTCACCACCAAACGCTGGGAAAGCACCTACCCCGGCCGCTGCTGCAAAACCAGCACCGGTAAAACCAGCGCCTGCCGTTGCCGCCGGTGAAAAAGCATCGGGCGGAAAATAACTATACTCATTTTTAGAAATAATTACCCATGCTGTCATTCCCGCGAAAGCGGGAATCCAGTGCCGCGAGATACTCCTAGTGCTGGATCCCCGCCTGCGCGGGGATGACAATGTCAACTTATCAATTCATGTGAGCATAGGCACAGATGCCTAAAAGTTATCCATGATGCTGATGACGGCCGGGGCCATGACCACGATGAACAATGTCGGCAGGATGAACACGATCATCGGCACGGTCATCATCGCGGGTAAGCGCGCCGCTTTTTGCTCGGCGCGCATCATACGCTGACCACGGAATTCTTTCGACAGCACACGCAGCGCCTGCGCAATGGGTGTGCCGTATTTTTCGGTCTGCGAAATCACGTTCACGAAGCCGCGAATCTCGGGCAGGTTCGCCCGCTCATGCAGATGCTTGAGGGCCGTGGCACGGTCGGGCAGAAAGCCAAGCTCGACGGAGGTCAGGCCAAATTCCTCGGCAAGCTCGGGGCTAACGCGGCCCATCTCGCGCGCAACGCGGTCAAGTGCGGCCGAAAGCGACAAGCCCGCCTCAGCGCAAATCATCATCAGATCCAGCGCATCGGGCAGGCCTTTGCGCAACGCGGCGTAACGTTTGGCGCGCGCATTGGCGACCATAATTTCAGGCAGCCGTGCGCCAAAATAGGCCACCAACAGCACGATCAGCCAATTACTCGCCTGATCGGTGGTGAAAGCGCGCGACCAGTCAATATCCCCCAAAAACAACCCAAGGCCTAAACCCACAAACGGCATCACCAGTTTGGCGAAGGCAAAAATGATGATTGCATCCTTCGAGCGATAGCCGGCGTTGATGAGTTTTTGCTGCAATTGGTCAACCTGGTGCTGCTGCAGCAATTTCAGTTTATTCACTACCTGGCGAATATAGGTGATGGTCTCGAATTTCTGGTGTTTACCGCGCCGTTTGCGCGCGGCCGTCATCTGGCCTTTCAGCTCGGCACGGCGTTCTTGAATCATCTTCAGGCGCGGGCCAAAGCGATCGCGCACAATGAAATGCTTGCCAAACGAAAGCCCCACCCCGGCGATGCCGACCACCACCAGCCCAATCAGTGCCTCGTTGGCATTTAAGCCAAAGGGCAGAAAATCGTTCAAGGTCATCGCTTCATTGGCCACGGACTAAATCTCCAACTGCGTCATTTTTTTCATGATGAAGGCGCCCATCGAGAGGCTCAGGCCAGCACCGATGAGGGCTTTGTTACCGCGCGCATCATTGAATAACGGGGCGACATAATCAGGCGAAATAGCCATGAGAATACCAAACACCAGAAATGGCAACGCGCCGATGATATAAGCACTGGCCCGTGCCTCCGAGGAGAGCGCGCCGATCTTCAGGCGCATCATCAACCGCTGGCGAAGCATCTCCGAGAGGTTATTCAAAATCTCGCTTAAGTTACCGCCCGTCTCGCGCTGTAAAATAATCGTGGTGACGAAGAAATTAAACTCCGTCATGCCCAGTTTGCTCGCGCTATCGGCCAACGCTTTTTCCATCGGCATACCAAGCTGGGTTTGCTGCGCAATGGTGCCGAATGTATCGCCCATAGGTGGCGGCAATTCCTTCGAGACCGTGATGAACGATTCCGCGACCGGAAGGCCGGCACGAAGCCCACGTACCATGAGATCAATTGCATCCGGGAAGAGTTTGAGAAATGTCTTCTGCCGTTTCTTGATTTTACTGCTGACAACAATGTGCGGAATACCTAACCCAAACAGCACGCCCGCAAGCAGACTCAGCAGAATACCCTTACCCAGCAGAAGCATCAACAGCGTGGTGCCAAGGGCAATCCCACCCATGATTTTGAGGAACTTCTGTGGCGTAGTTTCAGTGAGGCCCGCCACCTCAAGCCGTGCGCGCAGTTTCTCGATGCTTTGCATGCTGGCCAGCACCTGACCAAAGGCCGTATCTTCGCCCGGGCGCAAGCGGCGCAGCGATTGGCTGCTAAGCACCGTATTCGCGCGGGTTTTACGGTTCACGCGCGCCAAGCGCTGCTTTTTCTTTTTGCCCGACAATCCACCACGGGTGAGGAAATAGACCCAGGTCAGAAGCACCAGCGGTGCAATCCAGATAAACGGACTATTGAGGATGTCATCCATCGTCAGACCAGCTCAAGCAGTGCTTTATCCAACCCGAAATAGGCCGCTTGTTTGGTGAAGTTTGGGCGCAGACCCGAGGATTTGAATTCACCAATCAGCTTGCCGTGCTCGTCCTCGCCATGGAACACATAGGTGTAAAGATCCTGGGTGATGATGACCTCGCCTTCCATGCCAAGCACTTCGGTCACATGGGTGATGCGGCGAATCCCGTCGCGCATCCGCTGAATCTGCACAATCAGCTGCACGGCGCTTGAAATTTGGTGGCGAATGGCGTGGCTGGGCAGGCGCATGCCGCTCATATTCACCATGTTCTCTAAGCGTGTTAGGGCCTCGCGCGGGTTGTTGGCGTGCAGCGTGCCCATCGAGCCATCGTGGCCGGTGTTCATGGCTTGCAGCAGATCTATCGCCTCGCCGCCACGCACCTCACCCAAAATAATCCGGTCGGGGCGCATACGCAGGGCGTTCTTCACAAGGTCGCGCATGCTGATCTCACCATCGCCCTCAAGGTTCTTGGGCCGCGTCTCAAGCGGCACCACATGCGGCTGCTGTAATTGTAACTCGGCGGCATCCTCAATCGTCACGATCCGTTCGCCGTGGTCGATCATCCGGCTCAACGCATTCAGCAACGTTGTTTTCCCTGAACCCGTACCACCGGAAATGATGATATTGAGGCGGCAGGCACCGGCAATTTTAAGCAGCTTGCACACATCGTCCGAGATATTTTTTTGCTGCGCCATGATATCGAGCGTGATTTTCTTCTTGGCGAATTTACGAATCGAAATGCTGCAGCCTTTGAGCGATAGCGGGGTGGCAATCACGTTCACCCGGCTACCATCTTTCAGCCTCGCATCGCAGATTGGGCTTGATTCATCGACCCTACGGCCGACGGCGGTGACGATGCGCTGGGCAATGTTCATCACATGGTCGTTATCGCGAAAGCGAATACCGGTGAGCTCGAGCTTGCCCTTGCGCTCGACGTAAATCTGCTCAGGGCCGTTCACCATGATATCGGTGACGAGCTCATCCTTGAGCAAGGGCTCAAGCGGCCCCAAGCCAATCATGTCATCAACGATTTGCGTCGCGAGCAACTGCTGTTCGCCATGGTTGATGGCGAGTTTTTGCTCCATCACGATTTCGCCAATCACATCGATGATCTGGCGGCGTAATTCGTCAAGCGGCATGCGCGACGCGGTGGGCAGGTCAATCTGCTCCATCAGCCGCGCATAAATCAGCTCTTTGGTCTGGGTCAGCGGGTTTTCAACCACAGCGACGTGGCTACTGGGCTCCTCAAAGCTACCGGCAAGGCGGTCATTTGCGGTGTGTGCCGCAGGTTCGGCGCTTGCAGCATGCGTGGCAGCCGTCTCAGTTTGCGCCACCGGGGCGCTTGGCGGTGCATCTTTCTGGGCGCGGCCAAACATGTTACTTCCCGCCCTTGAGCAGGGCCATCAGCCCGCCTTTAGCGGGGGCAGCTGCCGTGGCTTCCTCCTCACCAACCTCAAGTAATTCGCGCAGCAGCGTGCGTAGTTGGGTCATCGCCCCGGCGAGTTTTGGTAAAGGCGCTTGCAGTTCCCCACGCGCGGTCTGGCCCACCACCTCGTGCAGGAAGTTGAATTTCGCTGCCACCTCATGGCCGTAATGTTTGGCAAATTCCTGGGGCGTTAGCTCGTTATTCGCGCTTAAGCCCACCCGGTTTAAAATCACCCGTGGCGTGGGTCGCTTCAACTGATCGACGAGATAATCTTTCACCCGCAAACTGTCGCGCAGGCTGGTGATTTGCGGCTCGGCGACGATGATGACATGGTCGGCATGCATCAGCACATAGCGGCTCAGCGCATTCATCTGGCGCGGCAGATCGACAATAATCGCCGGGAATTTTTCCTTGAGCGCGGCAAAAATCATCTCCCCCGCGTTGTCCTGCACTTTCATCGCGTCCATCAGCGGTTCTTCTGCACTGAGGATGGCAAGCTTATCCATCGGCTTCACCATAGTGCGCTCAAGGAACAGCGCATCCACCCGGTCGGGCTTTTCAAGCGCATCGCGTAAGCCCCGCCCGGGCTCAAGGTCGAGCGAGAGGGCGACGCAGCCAAAATACGGATCCATATCGACAAGGGCCGTGCTGCGGCCCAAATCACTCGCGGCAATCACCGCCAACTTGCTCGCGATAGTCGTGGTACCTACCCCGCCGCGCGCACCAATCACGGCAATGGTTTTTTTGCTGAATTGTTCTTTTTCTTCGCCCGCATCCTTCTTCTTGATGCTGCCTTTGGCAATCGCCTGTTTCAACTCGGCAGCGGTGAAGGGTTGCAGCAAATAGCCATCAATGCCCAAATCGCTCAGCCACTGGTAAAAGCGAATACTATCCACGGTGCCTGTCGCCAGCACCTTGGTGTGGGGGTTGACTACATCGGCGAGCGCATCGAGCTGTTTGGGTGCCGTTTGTGCATCGCCAATTTCCACGACCAGAATCTCGGGCGAGGCTTGCTGGGTTAAGTATTCAATCGCGGCGTCAACATTCCCCTCGACGATATGGGTATGGATGAAGCCAAGCTCCTTTGCCGCTGTGGTCGCAGCCGCAACGCTGTCAGCATTCGCAAATACCATGAATTGGGTATGCCCCAGCGTGCCCGATGCCGGATGTTTCATCATTGCACCGCTTCACCATTAGCCGCTTGGTTGGGACGCAGTTCGGCAGGCAATTCGCCTGCCCGATAATCCTGAATCACCCGCGTGGTCGTTTCGGTATCCGGGCGGTTATCGCCATGGCCTTTATGCAAATCCGCCGGGTCGGCCACCTGTAGGGCGCTATTGGTATTCACCGCGCAACC
>CAZOFC010000107.1:0-7160 GCA_964578965.1 uncultured Azospirillum sp. | reverse complement strand
AGTGGGTTGGGCGTGCCACGGTTGCTCGCGATGCTTTTCGTCAGCTGGGCCAAGGCATCGAGCTTTTTATCGAAGCTGGCGCGACCGCTGCGGATTTCAAGAATCTGCGCTTCGCTGAAGCCGACCATACCGCCGATCACGGTGTGCGCGGCCAGGCAGTATTCGCAATCATTGACTTGGCTGACGACGAGGTTCACCACTTCGCGGGCTTTGCCATTGATGCTGCTTTTTGCATTCTGCAGGCCAAGGTAGGTGGTCAGTGCGTTCTCGGAATGGGCCATGGTGGCATAGAGGTTCGGCACCATGCCAAGTTTGGCTTTGAGCACATCGAACAATGCTTGGTTGGCGGGGGTTACTTCGTCGCGTGTTGGTACGTTAATGCTGGTCATGGTAGTCTCCTTTAGGGTTGAGTTAGTAAGTGGTTTGTAGGGTAGTGTGTCGTGATGAACCCGTTCTAGCACGCCGCGATTGCTGCAATAAATATCCTTGTTTGCATTACACTATTGCGTATAATGCACGAATGGACACAAACCAGCTGAGCATTTTCATCGATATCATGCGCAAAGGCAGCTTTGCTGCCGTGGCGCGGGATAGGGGGGTGGACCCTGCCACCATTTCGCGCAGCATTGCGGCACTTGAGGATATGCTCAAGATCCGCCTGTTCCAGCGCACCACGCGGCGTATCGACCCGACCGAAGCGGCGCGCGTCTATTTCGAACGGGTGGAGCCGATCGTCGAGGAGCTGCGCCGTGCCGAGCTGAGCGCAGCGGATGTAGGGCGTAAACCGCAGGGGGTGCTGCGGATTGCCTCGGCCCATACGTTTGCCGAGCACAACATCACGCCGCTCTTGCCTGAATTTGCGCTGCGCTACCCGGACTTGCGCTTTGATATGGTGCTCTCGGAAGCGCGGGCCGATATGCTCGCCGAGCATATCGATGTGGCGGTGCGCGTGGGCAATCTTGCTGATTCAAGCTTCATTGCCCATAAGCTTGCCACGCTGCGTAATCATCTCGTGGCCACGCCGGAATATCTCGCGCGTCATGGCACCCCAAAAACGCCTGAAGAACTAGCAAATCATGTCTGCCTGATGATGGATTTACAGACGACGCTGCGCAACCGCTGGCGCGTGACGGACAAGAAAGGCAATACGCGCGATATCGCCATCACCCCGCGCTTGGTGAGCGGGAACCCGATGGTGCTCAAGCAATGCATGCTGGGCCATATGGGCATTGGTGTGTTCGCCAGTTGGATCATTGGCCGCGAGCTGCGCGAAGGACGCGTGGTGCCAATCATGCCCGAGCTCTATTTCAGTGCCAACACGACGGAAGTCTATGCCTGGGCGATGTATCCTTCGCGGGTGTATGTGCCACAAAAAGTGCGCGTGTTCGTTGATTATCTCAAGGAGAAATTCGCCCAAGGCGCACCGTGGGAGGTGAGCTAGGGCTGCTTCGATAGGCGCTCGTCGTTGATGCTGGCGGTGCGCTTTTTCATCCGTCCATCGGGTGCAAATTCCCAATGCTCGAGCCCGTGCGAACGATAATGCTGACCTGCGGCATCGCGCCAGGTGTAGCTGAACTGCACGGCGATTTTGTCGTCTGCAAATAAGAACAGTTCTTTCTTGAGGTGATAGTCGATTTCCTTTTCCCATTTGGCGGTAAGGAACTGGATAATTTCCGCATGGCCTGTGAGAAACACATCGCGGTTACGCCACACGCAATCCTCGGTGTAAGCGCGTGCGACTTTTTGCGGATCGCGCGTGTTCCATAAATCCTCTGCCATTTGAACTTTCTGGCGGGCAGATTCGGCAGTGAATGGCGGGGTGATGATGGAAGACATAAAGCCGCCTGGAGTGAACGTTAAAATAATCGTGTTGCACTTAAAAAGGGGTGAGCAACCATCGCCCACCCCCTCTTTATGGCTACGCCGCGCTGCGCAGGCCATGCGCATTGACATGCGGAAAGTCGATCTCAGTTTTAAAAGCTTCGTTGAAGTAGTTGGTAAAGGTGTTCAGTGCCACATGGGCAAGAATCTCTACCATTTCTTCGTCGCTGAAGCCTGCATCACGCACGGCGTTTACCTCGGCGTCGCTGACGCCGCCGCGTTTTTCAACGAGCTGGCTGGCAAATGTCAGGGCAGCTTGCGTTTTCTTATCCGCCGATTTGCCTTTGAGGTTGGCGGTGCGTTCGTCGGCAGTGACACCTGCTTTTTCGGCGAGGTATGTATGCGCCGACGCACAGTAATCGCAGCTATTCTGACCAGCCGTAACCAATGCCAGTTGCTCGCGCAGTGCGGGGGAAAGTTTGCCTTTGCCAAGAGCGCCAACAAAGCCGAGTAAGCCTTCAAGGGCAGCGGGTGCATTTGCGAAAGCACCAAAAATATTGAGTTCAGCGCCCATGGCCTTCTTGGCACCTTCGAGCAGGTCTT
The DNA here is from genome assembly GCA_964578965.1 of uncultured Azospirillum sp. GTDB lineage: Bacteria > Pseudomonadota > Alphaproteobacteria > Rickettsiales > UBA3002 > QFOX01. The sequence goes on along the minus strand of CAZOFC010000107.1, from coordinate 4,736 downwards.
TGGCTTTTCCTTGAGCGGTTGCGGTGGTGAGGGTTTGAATACGTTGCATAACAATTCTCCAATAAAGCGGGTTGAGTGGTGAAAAAGCAAAATCGCCCTTCGAACCCTTTATAGGAAACCAAACTGTTTCCGTCAACCCAAAAGATAATAAATATTTTTCTCTTTTATTACTATATGGTTGATTGCTTTGCGGATATTAGCTAACATAAGTAGAACACGAGTACACCTATTTAAGTAAACAGATAGGTTTACAGAAAGAACGCCATATGCCCCGCCCATCACGACGTGACGACATCATTCAAACTTCGATTGCGCTGTTCAGCAAGCATGGCTTCAACGGCACGGGTGTCGATATGATCATGCGTGAAGCCAAGGTTTCTAAAAAAACGATGTATAGTTATTTTCGCTCGAAAGAAGAGCTCATTCTTGCGAGCCTGCAACATTATGATGGTTTGTTTCGCAATAACTTCATGAAGCAGGTCGATAAGATAGGTAAGACACCGGAAGATAAATTGCTCGCTATGTATGACGTGGCAAAAGCCTGGTTCATGCAGGATAATTTTTTTGGCTGCTTGTTTATTAATGCTATTGGCGAGCACTCCGAAGATGATACGCCCGTTCGCAGCATATGCAGGAGTTTCAAATCGAAAATGTATGATTTTATTGTCGGGCTGTGCCATGAAGCTGGCGCTAAACAGCCTGCCAAACTTGCGGATGAATTATGCCTGTTGCTAGAAGGTGCGATAGTCACGGCACAAGTGAGCCACAAACCGCAAGCCGCCGAAACGGCGAAGCGAGCAGCGCAGTCTATTATTCAGGCGCATCTTTAGGGTGAGACAGTAGCGCATGCAGCTCGCATGCATGTACATGGATTCTGGCAGCTGTGTTGTTTTGAATGCGACGCGCGATTCAACCTGCTGAAAGCGACCGGCCTTCCAAAAACAATGCGGCGTGACTATTCGTAAATCCGCGTCACACGCGGGCCAATGCGGGTGAGGACTTCGTAGCCAATCGTCTCGGCGGCGGTGGCAACATCATCGACGCGGATGCCATCCGCATCACCCAGCAGGGTGAGCATGGCGCCATCGGTGGTCAGGGATTCAGGCACGGCTGAGACATCAAAGCAGAGCATGTCCATCGTCACGCGGCCAACCAGTTTAACTTGATGCTCGCCGATATAGCCCACGGCATGGCCGCTGGCATGGCGCAAATACCCGTCGGCATAGCCACTCGCGACGGTGGCGATGCGCGTGCCTTTGGGCAGGGTTTGGGTGGCGCCATAGCCGACGGTTTGTTCGCGCTCAAGCGTACGGGTGGCAAGAATCGGGGCCTGCCACGTAGCGACCTGCTGCATGGGGTTTGCAGCACTGCTTTGCGGAGCAATGCCATAGAGCGAGCAGCCGGGGCGGGCGAGGTTGAAGTGATACGCGCGAGGCAGAAAAATGCCGCCGGAATTGCACATGCTGGCGGGGATAGCAGGCGCCAGTGCACGCGCGCTGTTGAACAGTGCAAGCTGCGCAGCATTGAGCGGGTGGTCGGCCTCAGGCGCGCAGGCAAAGTGACTGAGGATGAGGCCCACGCGCGTGGCTTCAAGGATGTTTGGGTCGCGCGCCATCAGTGCAGCAAATTCCTCTACCTCGAGCCCCATACGCGCCATTGTGGTATCGATATGTAACGCGCTTACGGCATGCACATGCTCGACGGCGACCGGTTTCCAGCGTTCGATTTGCGCGCGGGAGCTGAGCACGGGGATGAGACGATGCGCGGCGAAGGCAAATTCCTCACCCGCTTGTACACCATGAAACACGAGGATTCGCACATCGGGCAGGGCTTCGCGCAGCGCAATACCTTCCTCGATGGTGGCGACAAAAAACGTGTGGCAGCCCGCTTTTTCAAGCGCGGTAGAAACTTCAAGCGCTCCAAGCCCATAGGCATTTGCTTTCACTACCGCAGCGCATTCCTCGCCCGTGAAACGCGCACGCAGTGTTTGCCAGTTGGCAACAATGGCGGGAAGCGAGACGGTTAGGGTAGGTGTGGTGAACATGGTGCCTAGTGGTTAGTGCCTGGTGCCTGATGAGTCAACTGCCTGTGCAGCATTGCATAAGGTACGCCCACTTCCCGGTGCGCGCGCCATGAGGGATACTGCGTGAAAATAAACGAGGCAGCACCACCATGCACGTCACCACTGATTCCCCCTTCTATCAAAAAGCGTTCGAGCAATATCTGCGAAAAGGCACGCCGATTGAGATGTCGCTCAAAATGATGGCCGCGCGGACGGAGACCACGGCCAATCACTCGACCACGCATTACATCTGGCGTACGGCGGGGGATGATAAAGTCCGTGCAAGCCATGCCGCCAATAATGGCCAGACGTTTGCGTGGGATAACCCACCGCCGACAGGCAACCCAGGGGATGCTATTAATTGTCGTTGCGCGGCTATACCGACATTGCCGCCTGAACCAGGGCTTGATCCGGTATACCCAGAATTACTGCTACTACCCTTGCTGCGGATTCCACGATTGATTATCGCATGGCGTGCATGGGTACTCGCGCGAAGAGCAAGTAGTGAGTGGCAATTAAGCAAAACCAAAACTTCAGAAAAATGGAAGAACCAACTAGAAAAAGGTGGTTGGACACCTGAGAAAATTACGCAAACCATAAGAAATGGAAGTGCGCATAAGGCTGAGAATAAACGCACTGGGGAACCTGCTACTCGCTATCAACTGGGTGACCGTTTTGTAGTACGAGACGACAAGACTGGCGATATTCTTCAAGTCAGTAGACCAAATATGAAAGCAGAGATATTTAAGTAATTAATCATGGAGAAGCACATGCTCAAAACGGTCTCAATTTATGTTCGTATTCCTGATGAATATGGAGCGATGCTGACGCAGGCAATTCCTCTGGGAAATGGTTTATATAAAGTGCTGCCAACTCCAGATTATAATGCTGATGTTGAAGATTGGGAGTTTGTGCCTGGAAGCATTGTTCGTTGTGAGTGGATTACTTGGGATGAGCCACTTTTTCTTGCTGTTGAAAAAGTGGGCTAGACAAGATGAAAGAGCGAGAAAGAATATTGCTTCGCCTTGTAGAAGCCTCCGATGCGATACAAAATATTCAGAAAGATCTGAGTAATCTTCCATGGGATTCGGACAAACCTCTTGTTACGTTGACGCGGCCTGACGTCGTGCGCGTACTTCATCGCTACCTTGGTGAAGCAATGAGTAGCAATGATGTTGAGGGTTGGGCGAATGCCATTGAGGGGCGAGAAGATATTCAATATGAAATTGGTTATGAGGAGCCTTTAAGTGAGGTGATTTACCAGTTAGCGAACCCACTATTAACAGTGCCACTTACCACTGCCAGCGCAGAAGAAATATTGGATAGTTTAAGCTGATTTCTTCCTTGGCAATTTAAGCAATAGACTAGCGCCCCAGCCACGCGGCGAATGAGGGCCGCATTTTCAACTGGGATAACCCGTTGCTACTGACTGTCCGCAATGCAACCTAAAATCAAATCCTAATAATACTGCTCGGGCAGGTGGTCGTCCTTCACGAGGTCGAGGAAGCGGGTGAGCTCACCTTGGAACTGTAGCTTCACGGTATCGACCGGGCCGTTACGGTGCTTAGCAACAATCACCTCGGCGACGCCATGAATTGCGGCCATCTCGGCCATCCATTGTGCGTGCTCGGGCGTGCCTTCCTTGGGTTGCAGGCGCTGCTTGTAATATTCCTCACGGAACACGAACATCACGATATCCGCGTCTTGCTCGATGGAGCCTGATTCACGAAGGTCAGCCAGTTGTGGGCGTTTGTCGTCGCGGCTTTCGACGGCACGCGATAGCTGCGACAGGGCGATGACGGGAATATCGAGCTCTTTGGCGATCGCCTTCAGGCCTTGCGTAATTTCCGACACTTCCTGCACGCGGTTGCTTTGCGAATTGCTGGAGCTTGGGCGCACCAGCTGGAGGTAATCGACCACCAGCATGGCCACGTTGTGCACGCGTTTTAAGCGGCGTGCGCGGCTGCGCAGGGCGGAAATGGTGAGGGCGGGCGTGTCGTCGATATGCAAGGGCAAGGCGGCCATGGCAGTCGAGCTTTCGACCAGGTTCTGGAATTCGCTTTGTGTCAGCTCACCGCGCTGGAGTTTGTGCGAGCCCACACCACAGGCGGCCGCAAGCAAACGCATGGCGAGCTGCTCGCCCGACATTTCAAGCGAGAAGAAACCAACCGAGCGCGGCTTGCCGCCGCGATCCAAAATGCCTTCGTCCTCCCGGGCCAATGCTTTGGCAGCATTATAGGCCAAGGTGGTGGCAAGCGCGGTTTTACCCATCGCCGGGCGGCCAGCGAGAATCAGCAAGTCCGACGGGTGAAGGCCGCCAAGCAGCTTGTTCATATCGATGAAACCGGTATCGATACCGACCACTTCGCCCGAGCGCTGGAAGGCTTTTTCGGTACGGTTCAGGGCTTCGACCACCGCGTTCTTGAGGGGTTTGAAGCCGCCCTCACCATCGCCTTCCGTCGCGAGTTTGAAGAGTTTTTGTTCAGTGATCTCAACGAGCGTGATGCCGTCATGCTCGCTTTGCGGGCTGAAGGCCTCGACGACCGTGTTCTCACCAATGCCAATCAAGCGGCGCTTGATGGCCAGATCGCGGATGATGCGGGTGTAATCATGGATGTTGATGATGGAGGTGGCGGTGGCCACCAGACGCGCGAGATAGTGGTCCTCGACCCCC
>CAZOFC010000106.1:0-7226 GCA_964578965.1 uncultured Azospirillum sp. | reverse complement strand
AGGCTCATTACATCGGACAAATACTGTTTCGCTTTAATCAGCGGGGTGGCGATGGCACTATCAAGTAGTCCCTTGCGTGCCGCTTCTTCGAACACCGGATGTGCTGCGCGGTGCCAAATGGTGGGGTGTGCATGCGCATGCAGCAGCACCAGATATTGGGCGATAAAATCCAGATCGACCATACCGCCGCGAATATGCTTGAGGGCCCATGGGTTGCGGGTGGGGAATTGTTTGGCGATACGTTCACGCATGGACACCACATCCTGAAGTAACGGGCCAGCCTCGCGCGGCTTACAAACATGGGCGCGCACGACGGCCTCGATGCGGCCAACAAATTCAGGCTGGTTGCTCGCAACCACCCGTGCGCGGGTGAGGGCCATGTGCTCATAGGTCCAGGCGCTGTTGGCAAAATATGCATCAAACGCGGCAAGACTCACGGCCAGCGGGCCATCGCTGCCGCCCGGGCGCAGGCGTGTATCGACCTCATAGAGGCGCCCTTCACGTGTGAGCAGGGTGAGGGCGCTTAGGAACCGCTGACTGATGCGGGTGAGGTGGGTGCGCGTGTCGCTCGCGGCGTCCACCCCGTCGTCATAAAGAAGCACGATATCAAGGTCCGAGCCAAAGGTCATTTCGCGGCCACCCAGCTTGCCCAGTGCCAACACCGCAAAGGGAACCGGCTTGAAGCCCGTGGCATGTAGGACGTATTCGTTCGTGACCTCGAGCATGGTAGATTGCAGAATAATTTCGGCAATATCCGATAAAAAAGCGCCAACCTGCTCGGGTGTGGCGAGATTTTTCAGTAAATGCACCCCGGCTTGAAAGCGCTTCTCGTTATGGAACGTGCGTAGGTAAACCATTTTCTGCTCGAAGGCATGGGCAAAGCGAAGCCGCTCGACGACCAGGTTTTCGAGCTCTTCCTTCGTGGGCAGGCGGCTTAAAAAATCCACCTCAAGCACGCTATCGAGCAAGGAGGGGTTGTTGCTTAAGGTGTCGCCTAGGGCAGGGGCGGAGCCCAGAATATCAGCAAGCAGGCCGAGCATTTCAGGGCGCGAGAGAAAGAGCGAGAAGATTTGCGCGCCGGAAGGCAGGCGATCGATGAAGTCATCGAAATGGAAAAAGGCGGCATCCGGATTTGCGGTTTTTGATAGCGCAATCAGCAAGGCGGGTACTAGCTCGGTGAGCACTTGGCGCGAACGCTTGCTGCGGGTCGAGCGGCGATGCCCGCGATGCCAGCCTTGAATGATATCGGATATGCGCTGCGCTTCGGTATATCCCATGCCAGCGAGGGTATTGAGGGTATCCGGGTCGGCCTCCACCCCGGTGAAGACAAGATTGCCATCGACCGCGAGTGGAGCGGAATCAACCATCGATTCGGTGTAGATGCTGTGCACGGTTTTCAGCGTGCCCATGCAGTCGCTGGTAAATGCTTCGCGCGAGGCGTATCCAGCGAACATGCTAAGCGCGAGCAAGCCATCCGCATCGGCGGGCAGACTGTGGGTTTGCTCATCGTTTCGCATTTGCAGGCGATGCTCAATGGTGCGCAGCCATTGATAGGAAGCATTCAGCGTATCGCGCGTCTCGGGCTTCACGAGCTCGAATTTGACGAGCGCATCGAGCGCGGCAAGGGTGCCGGGCACGCGAATTTCCGGGATGCGCCCGCCCCAGACTAACTGCTGGGTTTGTACGAAAAATTCGATCTCGCGAATACCGCCCATGCCGATTTTGATATTATGGCCCGGAAGTTCGATGACTTTCCCGGCCTTCACGTTCATTTGCCGTTTGATGGAGTGAATATCGGCGATGGTCGCGAAATCGAGGGTTTTACGCCAGATGAAGGGCACCAGCTCGCGCATGTAGCTGGCGGCAGCGACTGGGTCACCCGCAATGGGACGCGCTTTGATCATCGCCGCGCGTTCCCAGTTCTGGCCGACGGTTTCGTAGTAGGTGAGGGCGGCCAGTGTGGTGACCGCAAGTGGGGTGGACATCGGGTCGGGCCGAAGGCGCAGGTCGGTGCGGAACACATAGCCATCTGCGGTGCGCTCCTGCAAGATGGTGGCTAGGTCGCTTGCGAGCTTATTCATGAAATGCTGGGCATTGCGACTACCCGTGTAGGGCAGAATATTAGGGTCGAAGAGAACAATGAGATCGATATCGCTCGAGTAATTCAACTCGTAGGCGCCAAGTTTGCCCATGCCTAATATAATAATGCCACTGTTCGTTTCCGGCGCTTCGTGCGAAGCGAGTGTTAGCTCACCGCGCATTGCTGCTTTGTGCAGTAAATGCCTAACTGCGAGCACTACCACGTCCATCGCGAATTCCGAGAGGGCGCGGGTGACAGTCATGAGTTCCCAGTGGCGTGAAATATCCGCAAGCGCGGTGATCATCGCCATGCGCGCTTTCATGTGGCGCAGGTGCGCCATCAGTTCAGCGGTTGTGAGTTGCGCAACGTCCGTCGCGCGAAGCTGGGCAATGAATTCGGCCCAAGCGTTATCAAAGCCAATCTGCGCAATCTGCGCGAGTTGGTCGGGATATTTCAGCATTACCCGTGATAGAAATGGTGCATTGCCTGCGGCACTTTCGATGAGCTTAGAAATATCATTCTGTATCATGAGGTCGCGTAAAGCATCAGCATTGCGTAATTCATCAAGGCAGCGGGCGCTTTCGGTATCGTTGCTTGCCAGTGGCAACGGGCTGATGATAGAAAAGGCTGATGTTTCGCGCTGCATAGGGCGCATTGTTTCAGCAAACGGGTCGTATGGTCAAGTCTCTAAGCATCTGTTGGAAGATTGTCTCGCGGCTGGCGCTGTTAGCCGTGCTGATGCTGATGGCGGGGATGTTCTGGCTCAATGCGGGCGAGCGCTCGCTGGCATTTGCCAAGCCATGGATTCTGAGCACAATCAACCACGCCGATGCCCCCTATTCGGTGAGCATCGCCGATGCGACGGTGCATTGGAGCAGTGTTGCATCCTTAGGCAAGATTCGCCTCAAGCAGGTGACGTTTGCCAAACGCGATGGCAATGCCTTTGCCGTATTCCCTGAGGTGTATGCAACGATTGACCCGCTGGGTTTTTTGCCTGGCCACCACCTGCTATACACCCTCACTGTAACCCAGCCACGTTTGAATCTGGTGCGCAATGAGGACCGCGTGTTCGAGCTGGGGCTCGAGGATTCGCCCGAGCGCATGGCCATCAGTAACCTGATTGATTTTTTTGATGCCAGCCCCGCCACTACCGGCAGCAAACCACTCGACTTACCCTTCAGGCGATTGATCATCAAGGATGCCAAATTGAACTTCAGTGACATGGCCTCCGGCACGAGCATCATCAGTACGGATTTTGACTTTCAGATGCGCCGCCGCGGAAAATCCTACGAAGCGCTGATGGTACTGCCGTTTACCGTCAACGAGATACCGGTTAAACTATCCGCCGGGTTTCGCCCGCTTGCGAGCAGCGATGCACATGTGCTCAGCATGCAGCTGGTGGCGATACCCGCAAAACTGATTTGCGTGTTTGCTGATTGTGGCACGCGCATGGCGTTTGATGGCCCGGTGAGTGGCAGCATCGGCCTTGGGGTCGGGCGTGGATTCACGCCGGGTGGGTTCCATGCCGAATTTTCGACCACACAGGCGACCCTGCTGGCCAGCGAGTATTTTGCGGAAATCCTGAGGCTTGGAAAGAGCAATCTGATCATTGAGGGCGATTGGGCCAAGCAGCAATTTGCACTCAAGCAGGCAAACCTGACACTTGAAGACACAACGATTGCGGCGCAGGCGACCGCCCACAAAGCGACGGATGGCTGGTATGCCACGATTGACGCACAGTGCGGTAAGCTCGACATCAAGAAGCTCTATAAATATTGGCCGCTGACCATGGCCCCTTCCTCGCGGGAGTGGATCACGGCGAAATTAAAATCTGGATACGCGGCCAAAGGCACGCTGCGTATGGTGCTGACACCGGAAGAATTCGCAGCAGAGAACTTTTCTGATGCAGCCATTCTTGCCACCGCCGATGCGCGCGAGATCACGTTTGAATATCTGCCGGGGTTCCCACTGGTTGAAAAAATGAACGGGGTTGCGACATTCACCGGCACCACTGTGAAGGTGGAGGGCCAAGGCGGGAACCTGCTTGCCGGTACCAATATTTCCAACGCAGTATTGTCGATTGCGGATTTGAATCATCCCAATATTCCAATGCAGGCAACGGTGTCGCTCAGTGCTCCGGCGGGGGATGCGGCGACCATGTTGTCGCTCAAGCATTTTGCCTTCGATGACGCGATCGGCCTCGACCCGGCACTAATTCGCGGTAAGGCGGAGGCCACCCTTAAACTCAAGTTCAATGCATTCTCGAACACGCCCGGCTCGGACCCCAATGCGATCAACCTTGGAGCGGTGGATTATGATATCGTGACGCGCCTGACCGATGTGGCGCAAAATAAACTCTATGGCAGCTATGATGTGCATGCGCTGAATGCGACATTGACCGCAACCAATGCTGGCCTTGCGGTGGAAGGCGCCCTCGCCGTGGCGGATACGGGTGTGCAGGATTTTAAACTGAGCCAGAAATCAGGCGAGGCGTTGACACTTTCTGTCAAGGCGCGGGCAAATGAACCGCCGAGCGTATCGACGCCCGGTAATGACTTTTCGCTCGAATATCAGGCGGGCGAGGTGCCACTGGTGCGCGTTCGCGGCAAGCGGATTGATGCCACGCAATCCTATGGCGGGGCTGAACATGGATTGCTTGCGAACTTCCCGGCATTGAACCTTGATATCGAGATTGGTGAACTGTTGCTCAGTGCCGCATCTCCGCTGCGCGATGTCGTCGGTAAACTCTATTGCACGAAGCAACGCTGCGAATCAGCGCAGGTGACGGCAAAGACAGCGCTCGGTGATATTAAGGCCTCGATTGCACCATCAGGCGGCGCGCGCCGGTTTCTGCTGACGGCTACGGATGCCGGAAGTTTCTTGAAGGCACTTGATGTCACGGAGCGAATGACCAAAGGCAGCTTAGAGCTGCGTGGGGCGTATGATGATAAGAAAACGCCGCCCCAATTCAATGGCCGCCTATTCATCAAGGAGTTTACGCTCAAAAACTCTCAGATTCTGGGGCGTATTCTCTCCATCGGCTCACTCACGGGCTTAAGCAACGCCCTCACCGGTGATGGCATCGCCTTTGAAAAACTGGCGGTGAATGTGACCTCGCAAGGCGGCATCGTCGTGCTTGATAAGGGCGCAGCGAATGGCACGGCTATCGGTATCACGGTCGGTGGTAAGGTGGATACGAATACAGCAGGCCTCGATCTCAAAGGGGTGGTGGTGCCCGCCTATGCGCTCAATTCGATTTTAGGTAAAATACCGGTCATTGGCATGCTGGCGGGCGGTGCCGATGAGGGGCTGATTGCGGTAAACTACGCCGTTACCGGCACGTACAGCGATGCGAAGGTGGGGGTGAACCCGCTTTCGGCCCTGACACCAGGCTTTTTGCGCGGTATTTTCAGCATCTTCGACGACAAGGAGGTGGATGGGCAAGAGCGCGGACCTGAAAACATGACACCAGTGGGCGAGAACCAGCCCAGGGGGGTGTATAAGCGCTAAGATTGCAACCTGAGCGATAGCTAAGGTTTTAACGATTCTTGATGCTTTCTTAACCAATTTCGTGTAGGGTTAGAGGAATGTTAAGAGGTCCGATACTGGGCCCAAGAGGGAGCTAACGGATGCCAAGTGTGAGTGCGACAGCACTATCGGGCTTTAATGCCAGCCAGCTGCGTTTGCAAAATGCAGCCAATAACATTGCCAATGCGAATACCGCCAGCTTCCGTGCGCAGGATGTGGTACAAACCAGCCTGGCCAATGGCGGTGTGAGCGCGCAGGTGGTGGAGCGCAACCCCGCCACCGTGCAAACGACGGATGGGCGCGGTAACCTCGTTGAGCGGCCAAATGTGAGCCTTGAGGAAGAGGTGATTCAGGCCGATTTCTCGACCTACAGCGCACAGGCAAACTTGAAGCTGTTGCAAGTGCAAAATCAGCTCGACGAATATTTGCTCGATATTCAGGCTTAGCTTTTTTGCGCCTTTCTCAAGGCTCGTCATTCCCCGAATTTACGAAGTAAATTATAGGGGAATCCAACTTTATGACTAGATAGTAGCTGGATCACCCTATAGTTGCTAAAGCAACTCGGGTGATGACGGTGTTGGCTACGCGGGTTCGACTGCAATCACCTGCGGCACATAGTGCTTCAGCATGTTCTCGATGCCGGATTTGAGCGTGGCCGTGGAGCTTGGGCAACCCGAGCACGAGCCGTGCATTTCGAGTTTCACGATGCCATCGACAAAGCTATGGAACACAATATCGCCGCCATCCTGCGCAACGGCAGGGCGTACACGGGTTTCAATTAGCTCTTTAATATTATCGACGATTTCCTGATCATCAGCTGAGTAGCTGATCTCGGCAACGCTTGATTCACTGGCGCTTGCGCTCCTCATCAGCGGCAGGCCGCTTTGGTAATGCTCCATCACGGTGGTCAAAATCTGCGGCTTGAGCACATCCCAATCCGCAGCCTCGGTTTTAGTGACGGTAATAAAATCACCGCCGAAAAATACCGCGCGAATGTCTTTCAGCACAAAAAGCGCGCTCGCAAGCGGCGAGGATTTGGCATTTTCTGCATCCGTAAAAAATGCGGTTTTATCACCCAGTACGTCCTGTCCGGGAAGGAACTTCATGGTGTTTGGGTTTGGGGTATTTTCCGTTTGTATAAACATAAGAATCCTTGCAATGTGTGCGCATTTTATCCGTCATTGCGAGCGCATAGCGAAGCAATCCATCTTGGCTACACAAACAAAGATGGATTGCCACGGGGCTAAAGCCCCTCGCAATGACGTTGAGGGGAGGCTTGTGCCACAATTATGCCCCCCATATAGTCGCTTTTGGTTGCTAATCAAGCGTGCTGGCATTATTCCCACCCTCAAATCAGGGAGAGTTTATGAGCACGCAACTAAGTAACACCATCGAAAATGGCTGGGATAACCGCGCCAGCATCACCGCGCAAACCCAAGGCGAACTGCGCGAAGCGGTCGATAAAGTGCTTGCGGCGCTCGACGCGGGCACACTGCGCGTGGCTGAAAAAGTGAACGGCGCATGGGTCGTCAACCAATGGGTGAAGCAGGCGATTTTGCTCAGTTTCCGCCTCAACCCCAACAGTGTCATGAGCAGCACCCATGGCTGGTACGATAAA
>CAZOFC010000105.1:0-7281 GCA_964578965.1 uncultured Azospirillum sp. | reverse complement strand
GCAATCTTGGTCATTGCACCCTTGCCGGTGAGGGTGATTTTCACCGCACCGCTGGCGGCTTGCCCTTCAAACTCGGCGGCTTCCATCTGGGCTTGCATTTGGCCCAGCTTGGCTTGCATTTCTTGGGCTTGTTTCATCATTTTTTGAATGTTCATGTCGGTACCTTCATCGCTTCGTTTTTATGGGCATCTGCGTCGTCATCATCCGTCCCCGGTCGGTCATGTACTATGTGTACACTCCCTCCCTGCGGGTGCCGATTCCTAGCATCTGCTCCATAAAAACTGAAGCGCTAAAGGCACCGCACGGCAAATAACTTCTCTATTTACTCGGCACGAAATCAATCACCTTCGCATCGGGGAAGGCAGCAAGCACGGCCTGTACTTTAGGGTGGGCCACGGCATAATTGCGCGCTTGTGCTGCGGCGCGCGCGCGCTGCTCGCGCACGGTGGGTTCACCCTCGGCGTCATTGGTGAAGGTCAGGTTCCAGCGTGTACCCGTCCACTCCGCCAAACGGCGGTTGATGCGTGCTGCCACATCCGCATTCATGTGGGCGATCGGCTTCACTTCAATACGGCCTTGGCTGAAGCTCACCACGCGCATATCGTTAATGAGGTGGGTGGCCAAAATCGGCTCGCGGCGGGCTTCAAAAAGTTCGACAACGTCAAGAAAGCTGTGCACCTCGGCAAGCGCCACGGGCTCAATCTTAGGGGCGGCGGCGGTGGCTGCAGGTATGCCCTCTCCCCTTGCGGGAGAGGGGTGGGTGAGGGGGCGTTGGTGATTGAGCGCCATCGTCACGGCCCCCTCACCACTGCGGCTAAACTCGCTACGCTCGCTAAGCCTCGTTGCCTCTCCCGCAGGGGGCGAGGCTGCATGTGCTGCACCACTTGAATACGACTGGCGACTGGCGACTGGTGACTGCTGACTAAGCGTACGCACCAGTTCGGCAGGGCTTGGCAGGGCGCTGGCATAGCCCAGACGCACCAAAATCATTTCCAATATCACGGCCGTGTTATCGGCGTGGCGCATTTCCTCGGCACCTTTGGTCAAAATCTGCCACGCGCGGGTGAGGGCTGGCACGTTCAGGTTCGCCGCCATCTCTTTGGCAATCGCTTGCTCAGCGGGGGAGTAATTGAGGTTATTCACGAGCACCGGGGCGACCACAATGCGCGTCAGGTAATGCACAATATCGAGGAGGTCGCTCAGCAGCATGGCCGCATCCGCCCCTTGCGCATGCATGGCTTGTGCGGCGGCGAGCGCTTCAGCGGTCTTGCCATCGAACAGCAATTTCAGCAGCGTGAAGCTTTGCGATTTATCGGCCAGGCCTAACATGTCGCGCACCGATTCGGGCGTGATGGTAATATTGCCTGCCGCATCCGTATGCATGGCGATGGCCTGATCGAGCAGCGAGAGCGAATCACGCACCGAGCCTTCGGCGGCAGCGGCAATCAGGCTTGCGCAATCGGCTGGCAAGGCGATGGATTCCTTGGCCGAGACATTGACGAGATGCTGGGATAGCTCGTCCATCTCCACACGCTTCAAATCAAACTTCTGGCAGCGCGAAATAATGGTGACGGGAATTTTACGCAGTTCGGTGGTTGCGAAAATGAACTTCACATGCGGCGGTGGTTCCTCAAGCGTTTTGAGCAGCGCATTGAACGCCGCTTTGCTGAGCATATGCACCTCATCGAGGATATAGACCTTGTAGCGCGCTGAAACCGGGGCATATTGCACCGAGTCGATGAGGTCGCGCATATTCTCGACACTGCCGGTGCTCGCCGCATCCATCTCGATCACATCGACATGGCGGTCCTCAGCAATCGCGATGCAGTTGGGGCATACGCCGCAGGGGGTGGTGGTGGGCTCGCCCTGACCATCTGGGCCAATGCAGTTAAGGCCGCGCGCAATGATACGCGCCGTGGTGGTTTTGCCAATCCCGCGAATACCGGTGAGGATGAACGCATGCGCAATGCGGCCCGAGGCAAACGCATTGGTGAGGGTGCGCACCAGCACTTCCTGGCCAATCAGATCGGCAAAGGTTTGTGGGCGGTATTTGCGCGCCAGCACGCGATAATTCGGGGCGATGTTGCTCATGGGCGTAGATTAGAGGGGCAAACGCCCAGAGTCGAGCAGGACTTTGGGGTTATTGACAGGGTGGTGTGCTTCCCTGCGAACACTAAAAAATGCATAGGTGATTGTGAGCTATGCGTAGCCTCCAATGGCGAGCCGCTTGCGGCGGGGGGAAGCGACAGCGTGGGGGGCAAGGCCCCCCTCAATTATAAAAAAACCAGTGGCTGACGGACGACCCGATACATATTCGATACGGTTGCTGCCTTTCGGCCCTGGCCGGGTTTTCAAAGGATACCGCCCGCCGCCAGCCAAGGATTATCTAGGGGAGCGCTGCGCCAAGCGCAAGATGTAAAAAAAGGGGGAGGTGGATTGCTCCACCCCCGCCCTTGAATTGCTCGCCGATAGGTACCCCTAGCAGGGGCACATATCGGTGTTGCCAGAACCAACCGGTTCAGTGCCCGTTGGGGCATGTTCTTCATGTGCACCGGGCTTGCCGAAATCGGCGAGCGGGTTGCCCATGGAGTCACGTCCATTCGGGGCCAGAGGATCGACGCTGAAGGGAAACCCCTCATCGACGATTGTCCCCGGCGGCAGCTGCGCCCGCTCTACCAGTGACGGCATTGCAGGCGTGGGTTCGACCTCAGGCCGAAGGTCTGTCACGAAGAACTCGTCGGTGTAGGGTTCAATTCCCTCTCCCGACAAAGTCACCGTGACGCGGTTTCCGAGATCCTCGCGGACCTCGAAGTCAGCGGCGAAGTTGATAGCTTCCCCACCAACAGGCAGCGCAAGTGTTGCGCTGCCTTTTCCGTCATCGTCGAGTGTCACCTCGACGACTTGCCCATCACGCCGACTTTGATGGTCGGAGATTTTGGGCGTGACGCGGAGGATGGATGCGGCTGCATCATCCCCCATAAAGCCAGCTTCCATGCTCAGGTCGCAAAACGCGCCTGAGTGAGCAACCAGCTTGAAGTGGCGGCGCAAGCGGAACGCTTCGCCAAAGGTTACTTCAGTATCAGACATCATAGTCACTTTCAGTCCAAAGCGCCGAACAGGGTGTTCAGCGCAGGCAAGTCAAGGCAGTTTTCTTGGAGTCGGGCATGTTAAAAACACACCGAACCCAAAAACTTACCAAAACCAACGTTCATTGTAGCAGATGCGGCCCAAAAGCCCATGGGTGGCGCAAAAACTTCACCAAACTGTCATAATGCATCCATCCCCCCGTTTGCGCCCGGTTTGCCTTGTCTGAGGGGGGTGTTTGGGCTATATTTTCGGTCTTAAAGACTCGGCGTCAAGCTGGGCAGCCATCGGCAAAGTAAGTCATTTTTGTCATACGCGTGAGCGCATGTTTCTGTAAGCCTGTCATGCCGTCTTCACGACGGCATCTCGCTTTTTTAAGCGGGACCCCGTTGTAAAAACGGGGTGACGATAGGGTTAGAGGGCTACTCGCAACAATGACAAAACAACACGGAGTTTGACCATGCTACTGGCCCGCTTAGTTCCCACCCTTACCATGCCCGGCATTATGCGCCGCTATGCCAGCGAGCTGATGGCAGGGGTGCTAATTATACTAGGCGTTGCACTGCTAATGGCGCTGGCGACCTACCATGCCGCGGATCCTTCGCTCAATCACTTGAGTGATGCCGAGCCCCAAAATGCCCTTGGCTTTTTTGGTGCGAGCCTTGCCGATATGCTCAAGCAAACACTGGGCTGGATGAGTGTGCTGCTGATTTTCTCATGCTTTGGTTGGGCGTGGCGCCTCATTCTCAAGGACGACCGCCTGCACATCACCGTGCGGGCCATTGCACTTATCGTCGCACTCATCAGTGGTGCCACCTTGCTTGCGCTGATTGCGGCGGCCACCAAAGCGCCGTGGATGCATCAGGCTGGCGGCGCGATGGGGATTCTCACCGCGTTTAAACTCATTGCGCTCACCACCCCGTGGGGCACGGCGGCGCTGATGCTCGCCTTGTTTGCGGTCAGCCTGCCAGTGGCGCTAGGCCTCAAATTCGCGGAATGGGTGGCGATTGGGTATGTGCTGAAAGTCATCGGCGGGCATTTGGCCGAAGCGGCGCGTAGCGTGCGCGAGCTATTCCGTAGCCGCCATGTGGAGGAAGACGAAGACGACGATGAGCTGATGGCGGACGATGACGAGGAGGAATACGACGAAGACGAAGAAGAAATCGAGGACGGTCCGCGCATCGAGAGTAAACCGAAGAAGCGTATCGAAACCAAGAAAGTGAAAAAAGCGGCCGACCAATCCGCGCTCGACTTGCGTGCGCGCAAAGGCAATTACACCATGCCGTCGCTTGGCCTTATGCAAAAAGCCCCGGCAAAAAGCGTCAAGCAATTAAGCGAAACGGCCTTAGAGCAAAACGCGCGACTGCTCGAATCGGTGCTCGCCGATTATGGCGTGAAGGGCGAGATCACCCGCGTGCGCCCCGGCCCGGTCGTAACCCTCTATGAATTCGAGCCAGCGGCGGGGGTAAAATCCAGCCGCGTGATTGGCCTGAGCGACGATGTGGCGCGTAGCATGAGCGCGATTTCCGCCCGTATTTCCGTGATTCCCGGGCGCAATGCGCTTGGCATCGAGCTACCTAACGCCCACCGCGAAACCGTCTATATGCGCGATTTGTGCGAGGATTCGGCCTACAAGAATACCCAAGCCAAGCTGCCGCTCGTGCTTGGTAAGGATATTTCGGGCGAGCCAATCATCGCCGATTTAGCGAAGATGCCGCATGTGCTGGTGGCGGGAACGACCGGCTCGGGTAAATCGGTCGCCATCAACACCATGATCATGAGCTTGGTGTACCACTACACGCCTGAGCAATGTAAATTCATCATGATCGACCCCAAAATGCTCGAGCTTTCGGTCTATGATAATATTCCCCACTTGCTCGCCCCGGTGGTGACGGAGCCGGGCAAAGCCGTCGTCGCCCTCAAATGGGCGGTGAAGGAAATGGAGAATCGCTACCGCCTGATGAGTGCGCTTGGGGTGCGCAATATCGAGAATTATAACAAGCGCCTTGAGGATGCGAAAAAGAACGGTGAGGAGCTGACGCGCACCGTGCAAACCGGCTTTGATGCCGAAACCGGCAAGCCCATCACCGAGAAACAACCGCTCGATATGAGCGCGCTGCCGTTCATCGTCGTGATTGTTGATGAGATGGCGGATTTGATGCTCTGTGCGGGTAAGGAGATCGAAGGCTCCATCCAGCGCTTGGCACAAATGGCGCGCGCGGCGGGCATTCACATCATCATGGCCACCCAGCGCCCAAGTGTGGATGTCATCACCGGCGTCATCAAGGCCAACTTCCCAACGCGTATTTCCTTCCAGGTGACGAGCAAAATCGACAGCCGCACCATCTTACAAGAGCAAGGCGCCGAGCAATTACTGGGGCAGGGGGACATGCTCTACATGGCCGGCGGCGGGCGCATCACCCGTGTGCATGGGCCGTTCATCAGCGATAAAGAGGTCGAGGAAATCGTCACCTACCTCAAAACCCAAGGCAGCCCGGTCTATGATAATGCCGTGACCTACGACCCTGAAGAAGAGGGCGAGAGCGGCGCATTGTTCGATGAGGACGAATCGGATGCCGACCGCGCACTGTATGAGCAGGCCAAAGAGTTCGTGATTCGCGATAATAAGGGCAGTACCAGCTATGTGCAGCGCCGCCTTAAAATCGGCTATAACCGCGCCGCCCGCATCATCGAGAAACTCGAGGCCGAGGGGATTGTCGGCCCCGCGAACCATGTCGGCAAGCGCGAAGTGTTGGTGAGGGAATGATTGTCATTAAATTTTCACATTTGCCGTGTAGGCTTTGCTTTATAGTTGAAACGTATCATGCAGCAAATTGGAGATTGAAAATGACCTCTAAGCTAGAAGTTCCAAGACCAACAGTTTCAGGATCAGACAAGTTTAGAGTGGGCGGGCTTTCATCAAAGGCAATTCGAAATCTCCCGCAAAATAAACTTTCTGAATTTATCGATGGGTTATCAAATACAGAACTCGCCAAACTTGTAGAACTTGGTAGCGACAGCGTTACGGAGGATTACAGAACCCTCGACCCAGCTCGTGCAGCCATGTTTGATAAAAATTCGCATATTGCTCGGCTAGCGGCTGAAAGAATTAGCAGTATGTCCACTACTGAAAATCAAATTACTGGTTAATAACTCAAAAGCCCTGCCAGCCCAGCTATGTGAAGTGCCTAGTACTCCATCCATCATGATGCAAAGCCACGCGTCGCAGGCTCAAAAAAATCACCCACGCGTCAGGTTGCTGTGCTAGTGATGGGCACATCACAGGAGAATCTATGCGTGCTTTATGGTTGCTGATGCTTGCCTTTATCCTTAGTGGGGTGCCTGCGATGGCCCGCGCGCAAGCGCCAAGCCTTGGCGGGATTGATGCGAAATTCGCCCCCGATATTGCGCGGGTGGAAGGGTATTTAAGCCAGATCACCAGCATCGTGGCCGATTTCAGCCAGACCTCGAGCGATGGCAGCACCGGCAACGGCAAATTCTTCATGAAGCGGCCGGGCAAAATGCGCTGGCAATATAACCCCCCGACACCCATTCTGTTGGTCAGCGACGGCAAATCCGTCACCTATTACGATGCGGGGCTCGATCAGGTCACCTATGTGGGGGTAGATGATACGCTGGCGGGGTTTTTGGCGCAAAAAACCATCAAACTGACCAGCGAATCGACCAAATTGACGCGTTTTTCGAATGAAAATGGAGTCATTTCCGCCACCATCATTCAGGTAAAAAAACCAAACGATGGCAGCCTGACCCTCGAATTCAGCGATAACCCCGTCGCCATCACCGGCATGACCGCGGTGGATGCGACGGGCAACGTGACCCGCGTCAACTTTGATAATGCGAAGTTTGGCCCGGTGCTTGAGGATAAGCTCTTCGTGTTCGAGGACCCACGCGGGGTGAATCACCGCCGTAATCGCTAGTGGTGAGTCGTGAGTCGTGAGTCGTGAGTATAAGTACCTGAATGCCTCTTACTTCCCCTCGCCCCCGAAGCGATAGCGATGGGGGAGAGGGTTGCTGAAGCTGCGAGCGAACGCTCGCTAGCGTAAGCTGGGTGAGGGGGACAATCGCCCTCACCCTGCTCGTAAGAACTCGCAGACCTCTCCCGATGGGAGAGGTGATTTCGCCTTGCAAGCAACCCCATGCAATCAAAACTCTTCATAGAACTGTCACACACAGCAT
>CAZOFC010000104.1:0-7291 GCA_964578965.1 uncultured Azospirillum sp. | reverse complement strand
AGCACACCCCATACCAGCTGTAAATCAGCGCAATCAGCATCAGGGATTCGACGCTAACCCAGAGCTGAAGGCCAAGTAAAACGCCTGTGAATACCATCAATCGGCGCGAGGGCGACTCACTGAGCACCCCGCCCATGGCCCAGATAAACAACACCGCAAGCAACGCATGGTGATCGGCATTACCAAGCGTGAAGTAATTCCACAACATAGGCAGGGTTGCCAGCATCACGCCAGCCATCGCATAGGCGCTCGGCAGTGGCAGGATAGCGCGGATGGCACGATGGATGCCAAGCACGAGCAGCACCATCCACAGCACTGGCAACAACAGCGAGGCGCGCATTAGGCGCAGGCTGATGTCAACACTCTCAGGCTGAATAGCAGTGAATGCGGCGATAACCAGATCAAGCGGGCGCGTCCATGGACTCACAGTTCCGCCAAAGGGCGAATTACTGCTCACTATGCGGTGGTCATACCAACTGCCACCGAGCAGCCAGTCGCGCACCAGCGTTAGGCGCAGCCAGGTATCGGGGTCGGTCTGGCCGATGGGCAGGCCATCCTCAAGCGGGATGACAACCCATTTACTGAGCGCATAAGCGAGGTGTGCCATGGCAATTGCAATGACGGTGAGCCAACTGATTGAGATGCGCATCCGCGTCTTGCCAGATGACGCCGCCACGAAGACCAGCGTGCGATTTGCCCAGTAATTAAACATGAGCGCCACGGCGGTGCTAACGATTAGGGCTAACGCGCGTGCCGTGTCCACGTCCTCGCTCAGCGGGACAGTAAGTAAGCCCACGAATACGCTATAATTCATCACTGCACCGATCAGGTTAGTGGCCATGAATTTCCCCCAGCGCCGTGCGCTGTGGGGGGAACGCGAAGAAAAGGTGAAGCGGCGATGCAGGAGGTAAGAAACCTGCATCGCAATGGCGATGGAAATGACCCGCGCGGTGGAAGCAGGCACTTGCCCAAGCACCAAAAATTCAAGGATGGCGGCATCAACAATAAAGGCGAGCCCGCCAACCATACAGAAACGTAAAAATTCAGCCACGGCGCGGCGGCACGTTCAGGTAGCGTAAGTGGCGCGTCTCGCGGTAGGTGCGCGCAAGGCTATCGAGCATCATGCCGCCTAAGAAGGTAAGGGCGGATAGCACGGCAATGCCGGTGCATAAAATCAAAGTGGGTTGGCGCTCCACCAGCCCGGTTTGTGCCCATGTAATAATCACCGGTAATGCCAGTAGCACACTCAATGTCGCCATCAACCCCGCTAGGATGGAGAAAAACACGAATGGTCGTGCTTCCTTGAACAAGCGCAGGATGGTGAACAGGATACGAAATCCATCGCGGTAGGTATGCAGCTTACTGACCGACCCTTCCGGGCGCTCGCCGTAATGCATCGGGATTTCAAGCATAGGGATGCGCTGTTCGAGCATGAAGATGCTCATTTCGGTCTCAATTTCGAAGCCCTCGCTATGGGCAGGGAAGGATTTCACGAACCGCCGCGAAAACGAGCGGTAGCCGGAGAAAATATCCTGCAAGCCACGCCCGAACAGCTGTTTTACAATGAGGTTAAACAGGCGATTGCCAAACACATGCGCGGGCGGAAATGCGGTTTTCGCACCGTCACGTGTGGCGACCACGGCATCCACCCGGCCCTCAAGAATCGGCGTTACCATTTCACGGGCGCGGCTGGCGTCATAGGTGGCATCGGCATCGGCCATCACGTAAATATCGGCATCCACATCGGCGAACATGCGGCGCACCACATTGCCTTTACCCTGCAGTGGAACATGCACCACCGTAGCCCCGGCCTCACGCGCGATGCGTGCGGAGTCGTCGCGCGAGTTATTGTCAAACACATAAAGATGCGCTTCGGGCAGCGCGGCACGAAAATCAGCTATCACCCGCGCCAGCGTGATGGCTTCGTTGTAGCACGGCAGCAGGACTGCAATGGTGGGGGTGTAAAGCGCCATGCCGCACTTGAGTCCGATTTAGTGGTGCATTGCAAGCGTGTCATGGCAAATGATTGCGCCGCCAAGGGCATTTTTATTGTTTCGTGGCCGTGCCACTACAGCGCTTGCGTCATCTCGTTCAGCAAATCGGAGGCGTCATCGCGCGCGCGATTGAACTCGGCGACCAAAGCATCCAGCAGGTTGGCCTTTTCCTCATAGAATGCCGATTTTTGCTGCTCGGCACGCTGGCAGGCATCGGCCAGCGCATGCATCCCCACCGAGCGCGCTGCGCCTTTGAGGTAATGCGCGGCACTTGCCCAGGCATCGCCTTCACCTGAACGCCGATGCAGCCGCATTTCCTCGATTTTGGCTTCACCATGCGTAAAGAATAGATCGAGGATATAGCGCAATTCGCTGACATCACTGGAGAGTCCTTTGGCAACGGAGCGGTCAATCGGCGTTGTCGAGTCAGCCGCCGCGGCATTTCGGGTGGTATCGAGTGTTTTGGCAATGAACCACTGGCCAAGGAATTCATAGATTTTATGCGGCTCAATTGGCTTTGTGAGGTATTCATTCATCCCCGCCGCAAAGCAGACCGTGCGGTCCTCGAGCATGGCGTTTGCCGTCATCGCCACAATCAGGTGTGGCGGCATGTCCGATGTCTGCGCTTCCAGCTCACGAATGCGGCGTGTGGTCTCGTAGCCATCCATCACCGGCATCTGGCAATCCATGAAAATAATTGAGTAGGGGGGATTGTTGCGAATCAGCTCAAGGGCAATCTCGCCATGCTCGGCGGTATCGACCGTGCCAAAGCCAAACGCGATGAGCAATTTACTTAGTAGCAACTGATTGACAGGGTGATCTTCCACGATCAGGGCCCGGGCACTGCTTGCACGTATGCGCAAGCTCGCAACAGGGCAGATGTTTTTGCCGTTCATGCTCTCATGCGCTTGCGCGATGGGCATCGGCAGGCGGAACCAGAAGGTAGAGCCAGCCCCCTCCATGCTCTCAAAGCCAATCTCTCCGCCCATTAACTCGACCAACTGCTTGATGATGGCTAGCCCAAGTCCAGTGCCCCCATAACGGCGGGTAATTGAGGCATCCCCTTGTGTGAATTTTTCGAAAATTTCAGACTGTTTTTCCTTTGCTATCCCGATGCCCGTATCGGTGATCATGCACTGAATGCTCTGAGTTTCCTCAACCCAAGTAAGGGATGCGCGCACATAACCACGCTCGGTGAATTTGACGGCATTACCGATGAGGTTACTTAAAATCTGGCTGAAGCGCACCGGATCGCCCATCAGTAGATGGGGCACATTTTCAGCAAGGATGACCTGCAGATCGATCGCTTTGTCTGCGGCCAAGCCGTGGAACAGGTTAATCGTTTCATAAAATGACGTATGCACATCAAAGCTACGGTGCTCGATATGCAGCTGGTTCGCTTCGATTTTCGATAAATCAAGAATATCATTAATGATCAGCAGCAGGTTGCGTGCCGAGTGGTCGATGGTGCGAATATACTGAAGTTGGGTGGCGCTCGGGTTGCTGTGTAGCAGCAAATGCGTCATGCCAATCACCCCGTTCATCGGGGTACGGATTTCATGGCTCATGTTCGCAAGGAACATACTCTTGGCGTGGGTGGCGGCCTCGGCGCGCTCCTTGGCGCTGGTCAGGGCGGCATTGGCCTGTTGCAGCATTTCTTCCTCACGGACCAGCGCCCGCTGATGCACATACACTGCCCAATAGACCAATCCCGCGATGCTGAACGCCAGTATCAGGCCGATTCCGCACGCGAGCCAGATGTTTTTGAGAATCGGATAGAAATGTTCGACGGACATATCGACGCCGACGAGGGCAACAATCTGCCCGTTGTCGGTCTTCACCGGCGCATAGGCGCTGATGAATGTTCCCCAGGCATCGGTGTACGGGTCCATCTGCAGCTGGGGACGACCACTGAGGAAGGCGCGCATGACAGCAGGGGGCGCCTCGGGGTAGGGTTCCATGATCTGCGCGACATGGGCCTGGGTATCCGTTTCGGTCGCATGCACTGGCGGAGTATCGATGATGAAGTGAATATAATTTCCCTTCGCGCGCATGGCGTAGAGGTAGGCAATGCGTGGATTGGAACTGACGATGCTGCGATAAATATGCTGGATTTTCGCATAGGTTGAGGATGTGGCCTGCTCGGGACGTGTCAGCGTTTGGATGGCATCTGCATCGGTCAGGGCTGCAGCCATCGCGGCATAGGCAGATATTTCTGTCTGTATTTTACTGTAGGCGCTCGCGCGCTCATAGGTGGTGAGGGCCGCAATACTGGGCACCAGCAGCAGCACCACCAAAAACCCCGCCATAAACGCATCATAGCGTGGGGTGCGTTTCATCCATCGCGGGGCAGAAGATTCGCTCACTGGCTTGGGCTTGTTCATCAACTCAACACATGTGAGGTCTCGGCCCGCCTGTCAACCGTAACGTGCCTGTCGGGGGCAACGCACACGCCTAAGCTGTTAGTGTGAAGCAAAGCGTTGCATGGGCGTTTCAGCAATATGCCCTGCACGTTCATCAAGGGAGGATCAGCGTTCCAGCGCGATGCTTACCAGCGCAGCAATTTACGCCCGAGCACCACACCGACATAAGCGGCGGCCAGCATCGGCAGGTAATGGAATACGATGAAATGCATGATGGAATCATTGGATTCGCTGACACGCAGTAGCACAGCGCCAAGGCTGAAGGCGCTGAGCACCACCACACTGCCAGCAAATGCAGGTTGCGTTGTCGTCGCATCACGCATCATGAAAAACAGCCAGACTGCGGGCAGGAAAGCATAGATAGTGATGAACAACGTACACATGCATTCCACCATCGCAAGCGACGGAATCACCGGCGCCGTAAGCCATTGGTATAGCATCAATGCAATGAAGAGGACAAAAAATACGCCGGGTAGCCGTGCCAAGGCAGGCTTCTGGTAGTGGTCGGGAAATGACAGGGTCGCCGCACTGAGTGTGCTGGTAATAATGATAGCTAGCAGCAACACCAATTCGAGCAGGAACGGGATGGTTTGCAGGCGTTGGGCGAAATCGGGCCGTGGGTCGATCAGCCCAAACAGCAGCAAACCATACACTGCGAGCCCCACAAGCCACTTGGCCGCCCGTCGCCATGGACTAGCCATCGGTTTTTTTGTTGGCGCTTCGCTGCTCAGCTGCGCAATCAGTTGGTTCGTATCCATCAGCCTGCCAGTCTTCCTTTCAGCACTTTGTAGGCGCGGTGCGCTGCCACTTTCACCGCCGTTTCGGTCATGTTCATTTTGGCGGCCACTTCTTTCGCGGTGTGGCCTTCATGGTGAATGAGATGCAAGATCATCGGCTGCTTACCGGGCAGTTTGGCAATCTCTTCCTTGATGGATTCGTAGGTAAACTCCGATTCGGTTACATCAAGGCTTGCCAGATGTTCGGCCACATCAAGCTCGGCGGCATGGCGCAGGGTGTCGCTGTAATGTGCACGCAGGAAATCAGTCAGGCGGAATTTGGCAATTGCATAGACCCATGGTTTCAGTGGCCGCTTGCCATCATAGGTATGGCGCGATTTATGAATGGAAATCAGGATTTCCTGAAGCACATCTTCCACATCACTCGCCTGGTTGAGGCGCTTTGATAGGTATGGGCGCAGCAGCGATGAAATTTCTGAAAGCACCCGCGCATAGGCCTGAGTGTCGCCTTTCAGCGCCGCACGCATCCATTCATCCAAGGGTTTTTTATCGTCACTCATGCACGGCACTTATAGCAGCGCATGCAACACTAGGCCAGTGCTATTGCGTCAGCAGCATCCGCATCGTTTCCGGGGCATAATCGGCCCCGGGCGGCTTCTTCAGCCAGGTCGATGCGGGCTCTTTGCCATAGCTGTAACCCACATTGAACAGCTTGGTCATATAGATTGGGTCGAACAGCTCATTCGGCTCTTCCTTGAAGGTCTCGGGCACATAGGCCAGATTGAAATCGATCCCATCGCGCTGTGTGCCAAGATAGAGACGATAGAGATCCCCAATTCCATCGTACTTGGTCAGGGTTTCAATCGAACGCTTCGACAGCGTGAAGAATCCAGGGCTCAGGGCCTTATATTCCGGGGTGATCTTACTGTTTCGTAACACATAGACATGCCGCTCAAGCTTATATTTCTTGAACTCTTCAATGACATTGCGCTGGAGCTTGAGTGGGTAGAGAAATACCTGCGAGACCACGCCACCATCGGCATGAATTTCGCTGTAGCGTTTGCCATCCACCTCTACATCAATGAAGACGGGCTGGAATACACCCGGAATGGAAGCGGATGCCAGCATCACCTGATGGATGAGATTGAGCGCATCTGGATGACCGCTGGTGGCAATGGCGCCGATATCCCAGATGACACCGCGCTGTGCCTCCATGTTGGTGGTGCCGATATAGAGCCGCTTGCCACGGCGATGCTCCGCAGCAATTTCCATCATGATGGTAGGGGTGATGGATTCGCGGATGCGCTCGGCCAGTGGCGTGCTATCGGATAACGCAAGGCCTCCGGTCAGGCCATCGAGCACGTCAAAGGCGCTGCTTCTTAGAATCGAATCGGTGGTGGCAGTGGTGAATAGCTGCTTGACCATCCCATCATAGCGCGGGCCGATGAACACAAAAGGGGCAATCAGGGCGCCGGTACTGATGCCCGTCACAATCGCAAAATCGGGGCGTGTCCCTGAATCCGACCAGCCATTGACCAGCCCTGCACCGAACGCACCGTCATACGCCCCGCCGGAAATCGCGAGGTAATGCAGCGGGGGGTATTTCCCTTTTTCTTTGTAATAATCCTGATGCGCCGCGCGATAGGAAGCTAAGCGCTCCATCACCATGGTCTCTGCGGTGTCGGGCGATTCATCGGCCCAGTTGCGGATGCTGGCAGGAAACCCCGCCACCACCGCACGCGAGACATCCGCCTCGGGCACGCTTTTGTGAAACGGGCTGCTCGAGCAGGCAGAAAGCAGCAGGCAACACATCACCACCGCCCAGCTTGCCTGGCGTGCGGAGGACTCAAAAAACGTGAGAGCGTAACGCATGGCCGATTGTTGCCATCCAACTTTTCCGATTGCAAGCAATTGTGCAGGGCTAAAGCGATGGGTCGGCACGAGGACTAGCAGTTGAACGGGCCTCTCACGCCGCAAGCCTATCCTCCAGAAACAAAAAAACCCGCCAAAAGGCGGGTTCGTTCTGGAGGAGAGGATGGGATTACTTTGCTTTGGCTGAAGCCTAGCAAAGTTACAAACGCTAAGCGCGTTGCGCGCTAAGCGTTTTGTCGAACCTGCGTTCTGCTGAAAAACCATC